>NZ_SMAL01000012.1 GCF_004342165.1 Natranaerovirga pectinivora
TTTGCCTTAGCAATCTAATTTGCTGGCTAAAAGTTTTTTCCGAAGAAAAAATCTTTTAATCTTTATAGTCTTTTGAAACAAGTTCAAGTAAGACTCTTTGGTGTCTAAGACCCAAATCTTTGAAATCGTTTTAAAATAAAATTTAAAGCCGACTTCATTTTTTGAAATCTTAGGGTTGCTTTACTATTTAATTATCAATGTTCTTTTTTTCGACAACAGTTGATATTCTATCACACCGTTATTAGCTTGTCAACACTTTTACAAAAAAAAATAAATCTAACGGAGAAGGAGGGATTTGAACCCTCGCGCCGCGTGAACGACCTATACCCTTAGCAGGGGCACCTCTTCAGCCACTTGAGTACTTCTCCAGATATTTAGTTTTTTTGTAGTGCAAGAGTTATTATACTAAAGCTTTTGTCATTTGTCAACGGTTTATACTATATTTTTTTAATTATTTATTTAGTGTTCATTTTAGGAGATTTATAATCTTATTTATATATACTTTTATATTAAATCTTATGTCTCTGACCACTTATAAGACACAAGTTTCATTAAAACCTTATTACAATAATGTTTACTCTTACATCTTATTGATGATTTCTTTTACAAGTTTAATAAATATAGGTTTGGTTTTTTCTGCCACTTTTACAATTTCATCATGGTTCGGTGAATGCATTATATCTGGATTAGCTGAATCTGTAATACAAGATATGCCTAATACGCGTATCCCTGTATGATTTGCTATTATTGTCTCTGGAACAGTAGACATTCCTATTGCATCTCCACCTATTTTTATTAACATCCTTAACTCAGCTTTAGAATAGTAGTAAGGGCCAGCTATACCTGTATATATTCCTTCCTTTAATTCTATACCAAGTGCCTTTGCCACTTTATTTGCTAATTCTATTAGTTCTTTATCATAGGCTGATGACATATCTGGAAATCTTGGTCCAAACTCATCAATATTTTTGCCTATTAAAGGATTATTTCCTGTCATATTGATATGATCTTTTATTAACATTAATTTTCCTGCTGTTAGGTCTTTTCTTAACCCTCCTGCTGCATTGGTTATTATTAATTTTTCCACACCTATTAATTTCATTACTCTAATGGGAAATGTAACTTCTTCTAATTCATACCCTTCATAATAATGAAATCTACCATCCATAGCAATAACCATTTTACCTTCTAATTGTCCAATTACCAATCTTCCTTTATGACCTTCTACTGTAGAAATAGGGAAGTTAGGAATATCTTTATACTCCATATATATTGGGTTTATAATTTCTTCTGTTAATGTACCTAAACCTGATCCTAGAATTAAACCTATAGTAGGTGTTTCATTCTTAATTTGACTTTCAATATATTCTTTAGTTTTTATATATTTATCTATCATTCTATAACACCTCTCCTATAAAACATATTATAATACATTTTACCATAAATAATTAATTCTATTGTATTTTTTTTTATAAAAATAACCTAGTTATTATTCTTATTAAAGTATTGTAATATCCATTAATATCTATACTTTTAAAATAAACAATAACTAGGTCAATCTAATGCAATATCATATCTAATAATTTTTTACTAGGTTGGAATTCAAAAAAAACAAGTTCATCATCTTCTTTGAAAATACAATAAAAATTGTTAGCTGTATCATTTGTATTATAAAGTATTCTTTTCTTTTTGTATTTTTTCTTTTTATCAATATTATAATTTTTACTTTGTACACTTTCTATTTTTTCTATTTGATGTTTGTTTAAATTTATTATAATCTTTTCTTTTCTTCCAATTAGTTCTTGTATTATAAACTCTTCACCTATTACCATATATTTATAAGCTAATATGTATTTCTTAAATATAATATATATAATAATAGATATCAGTGATATTATTATTATATCAATTGTAATGGATCCTATATCTAAATATCTACCAATAAAATTTGTTACATTTGTTATTAATATTATATTAATAAGGTATATTAAAAATTTTAGTATTGTCATGTTTTGTCTCTTAGAAATTTCTTTATACACGATGTACTCTCCTAGTTTTAAATATATCATTTTATATTTCACTTCTATTAATTTATCTTTTCTTATGCTTTTGTTTTGGAAAAACATAAACAAGTTTAAAAATAATACTTTAATTAAATACTTCGGTATTTGTCTTTCTCTAATTTATACAAATTATTGCCTTTATCATCTATTACGACTATGACAGGTAGTTTGTCTACTGTTAATTCCCTAATAGCTTCTGTACCTAAGTCATCATAGGCAATAACTTTAACATTTGTAATATGCTTAGATAATAATGCACCTGCACCACCAATTGCAGCAAAGTAAATTACATTATTCTTCTCCATTGATTCTATTACTTCAGGAGATCTTTCCCCTTTTCCTATCATACCCTTTAATCCTAAATCCATTAAAGTAGGTGCAAAAGAATCCATTCTATTACTCGTTGTTGGACCTGCTGACCCTATTACTTGATTTTCTTTTGCTGGGGTTGGACCCATATAATATATAATATTACCTTCTAGTGGTATTGGAATTGGCTTATTATTCTCTAAATCAGTAATCATTCTTTTATGAGCTGAATCTCTAGCTGTATATATTTTACCCGTTATATTAATAAAGTCTCCTGCTTTAAGATTCTTTATTATATCATATGTAAGTGGTGTTATAATTTCTCTAATCATATTTGTCTCCTTATAATTCTCTTGTAACATGTCTATTAACATGACAACATATATTTACTGCAACAGGTAATCCAGCAATATGAGTTGGAAAGGTTTCTATATTTAAACCTAGTGCTGTAACTATGCCACCTAACCCTTGTGGACCAACACCTAATTTGTTTATCTCATTTAATAATGTTTCTTCTAATTCTTTAATATGATCTATATTAGAGGATTCGTTTATTGGTCTTAACAATGCTTTTTTAGCTAGAAAGGCACATTTTTCAAAGGTTCCACCTAATCCTACTCCAATGACTAGAGGAGGACATGCATTAGCTCCTAATTCATCTACCGTATTAATAATTGCTTTTTTTACGCCATCAACACCATCAGAAGGTTTCAACATAAATATTCTACTCATGTTTTCACTACCAAACCCTTTAGGTGCTATAGTTATTTTAAATGTATCGCCCTTTACTATATTATAATGGATGATTGCAGGCGTATTGTCTTTTGTATTGTTTCTTAATAAAGGATCATCTACAACGGACTTTCTTAAAAATCCTTCTTTATAGCCTCTTCTAACACCTTCATTTATTGCATCTTCTAATAAATCACCTTCAATAGCAATTTCTTGTCCCATTTCAATAAAAACAACAGCCATACCTGTATCTTGACATATTGGTATATTCTTATCTTTTGCAATTAACATATTTTCATCAAGTAATTCTAGTACTTGTTTTCCGATAAGTGACTTTTCTATTTTAACACTTTCTTTAATTGCTTTTTCCATATCACTTGATAAGTATAGATTTGCCTCTATACACATTTCTTTGATATTTTCGATTATGTCATTGGTATTGATTATCCTCATTACTAAACCTCCATGGTAATATTAATAATAATAAGTATACTTTATTTTATTGTATTAATCCATAGTGTTAGTGCAGAAAAATCCACCTTTAAGATATAATTATTTAGTAGCTATTTAATATTTATTTTAATACAAATATCCTCTTATACATTAATGGCATAAAAATAACGCCAATCATATTGACGTTATTAATTTTTTTACTCTTGTCTTATTCTATATTATCTATAACTTCATTTATCTCTTCTAAATCTTCTCTAACTTTTGCGATACTTGCAACCTTTATATCTTCTGAAACATTTATTAATTTTACACCTGATGTTACTCTACCAAATCTAGAGATTTCTTTAACTCTTAATCTAATAACAATGCCACCAATGGTAATAATCATAATTTCTTGCTCTTCAGTAACGCATTTCACGCCAATAACATTCCCTGTCTTCTCTGTTATCTTATAACATTTAACACCTTTTCCGCCTCTTCTTTGTATAGCGAATTCATCTAAAGATGTTTTCTTTCCAATACCTTTTTCAGATACAATTAATAAATCTGTTCCTTGTGAAGCCAGTTGCATACCAACAACTTCATCATCATTATTAATATTCATACCACGAACCCCCATTGAGGTTCTTCCAATGGTCCTTACATCTTCTTCACTAAATCTAATACACTGACCAAACTTGGTTACAAGAAAAACTTCTTGTTTATTGTCTGTATATTTAACTTCTATTAATTCATCGTCTTCTTTTAATCCTATAGCTTGTAAACCACTGTTTCTTATGTTTACATATTCCATTAATCCAGTTTTCTTTATTATACCTTTTCTAGTAGCCATTATTAAATACTTATCATCTTCATATTCTCTAATTGGTATTACTGCAGTTATATATTCTCCTGCTTCAATCTGAAGTAAATTAATAATCGCAGTACCTCTTGCTGTTCTACTAGATTCTGGAATTTCATAGGCTTTTAACCTATAAACCTTACCTTTATTGGTAAAGAATAGTATATAATGATGTGTGGTAGTTACAAAAAGATGTTCAACAAAATCTTCTTCTCTTGTTTGCATTCCTTTTATACCTTTTCCACCTCTATTTTGGCTTTTATAAGTATTAACTGGAAGTCTTTTTATATAACCTAAATTAGTCATAGTAATGATTGTATTTTCTTCTTTTATCATATCTTCGATTCTAATTTCACTATCATCGTATGTAATTTCCGTTCTCCTTGGATCCCCATACTTTTCTTTTATAATCAGAATCTCTTCTTTTATAACTTGATACAATCTTTTTTCATCATCTAAAATAGCTTTCAACTCTTTTATAAGTTCTTGAAGTTCTCTGTATTCATTCTCTATTTTTTCTCGTTCTAAACCAGTTAAACTTCTAAGCCTCATATCAACAATTGCTTGGGCTTGTACTTCAGAAAATTGAAACCTTTCAATTAAATTTTCTTTCGCTTCAGCAGTACTATTAGAATTTCTAATGATATTAATAACTTCATCAATAAAATCAAGGGCTTTTATCAAACCTTCTAAAATATGTGCTCTATCTTCTGCTTTTTTTAGTTCGTACTTTGTTCTACGAGTAACAACATCTTTTTGATGTTCAATGTAAAGGGATAACATTTCCTTTAAGTTTAATAACTTTGGTTCATTATTAACTAAAGCCAACATATTAACACCAAAAGTATCTTGTAATTGGGTATGTTTGTATAATAAATTTATTATGACATTAGGGTTAGCATCTCTCTTTAACTCAATAACAACCCTCATACCAGTTCTATCAGATTCATCACGTAAATCAGAAATACCTTCTATTTTTTTATCTCTTACTAACTCGGCAATTTTTTCAATTAATCTTGCTTTATTAACTTGATAAGGTAATTCTGTAACAATAATTCTTTGTTTTCCATTAGGCATAGGTTCAATATCAACATTCGCTCTTACTTTAACTTTACCTCTACCTGTTCTATAGGCTTCATATATGCCACTTTTCCCTAATATTTTTGCCCCAGTAGGAAAATCAGGGCCTGTTATTATTTCAATTAATTCATCTATATCCGTATCTCTGTCTTCTAATAAATTATTATCTATTATTTTTACAACACCATCTATAACTTCATTCAGATTATGTGGTGGTATATTTGTTGCCATTCCTACAGCAATCCCTGAAGTACCATTTACAAGTAAATTTGGATATCTAGCTGGTAATGTAACAGGTTCTTTTAAAGATTCATCAAAATTTGCTCTAAAATCTACTGTATCCTTTTGAATATCTGCAAGTAATTCCATAGATATTTTACTAAGTTTTGCTTCAGTATACCTCATTGCCGCAGCACTATCACCATCAACAGAACCGTAATTACCATGACCTTGAACCAATAGATATCTTGTAGAAAAGTCTTGTGCCATACGAACCATTGCATCATAAATTGAACTATCACCATGAGGGTGATACTTACCCATTGTATCTCCAACGATACGTGCCGATTTTCTAAATGGTTTATCTGGAGAAAGGTTTAACTCGCTCATAGAATATAATATACGTCTTTGAACTGGCTTAAGACCATCTCTTACATCAGGTAATGCACGAGATGCTATAACACTCATTGCATAATCTATATAAGATTTTTTCATTTCTTCTTGTATATTTACCGATATTACCTTATCCGGCATATTTATTTCATCCATTTACTTTCCTCCACTCAAGCATATTGACTCAACTTATATATCTTACTGACGTAAGAGACACAAGTTTCGTTGAAAACGTAATTTCCAAATCCTTTCAAGCAAGTTTTCAGATTACATTTTTATTTTCACTCTGCCTATGACTCTTACTTCGTAAGAGTGACAAGCTTCGTTGAAAGTTTAAACATCTAAGTTTTTAACGTATTTAGCATGGGATTCTATAAATTCTCTTCTTGGTTCTACTTTATCACCCATTAATGTTGTAAATACTTCGTCTGCTGCTGCTGCATCTTCTAGTTCAACTCTTAGTAATGTTCTTGTTTCTGGATCCATTGTCGTGTCCCATAATTGTGTTGCATCCATTTCACCTAAACCTTTATAACGTTGTAATACAATACCTTCTCTACCAATTTCCTCTAACAATCTATCTAATTGTTTATCTGAGTAAACATAATGAGATTTTTTATTTTTAACAACTTTATATAGTGGTGGTTGAGCAATATAAATCTTCCCTTGTTCTACCAATTGAGGCATGTAACGATATAAAAATGTCAATAAAAGCGTTCGTATATGAGCCCCATCAACATCCGCATCTGTCATTATTATAATTTTATGGTATCTTAATTTTTCTATATCGAAATCATCTGATATACCAGTACCAAAAGCTGTTATCATTGCTTTTATTTCATTATTCCCTAGAATTTTATCTAATCTTGCTTTTTCAACATTTAGTATTTTACCTCTAAGTGGTAATATAGCTTGTGTTTGTCTAGATCTTGCAGATTTGGCAGATCCACCTGCTGAATCTCCCTCTACGATATATATTTCACATAATTTAGGATCTTTTTCTGAACAATCGGCTAATTTACCAGGTAAGCTTGTACTTTCAAGAGCACTTTTTCTTCTTGTTAAATCCCTTGCTTTTCTCGCAGCATCTCTTGCTCTTTGAGATAAAATAGCTTTTTCTAATATTATCTTAGCAACTTGAGGATTTTCCTCTAAGAAATAAGTTAATTGCTCTGATACAATACTATCTACAGCTCCTCTAGCTTCACTATTTCCAAGCTTTTGTTTTGTTTGACCTTCAAATTGAGGTTCTGGTACTTTAATACTTATTACAGCAGTTATACCTTCTCTTATATCTTCACCTGATAAATTTACTTCATTATCTTTTAATAATTTATTTTTTCGTGCATAATCATTAAATGTTTTTGTAAGGGCATTTTTATAACCACTAAGGTGAGTACCACCCTCAGGGGTTGTAATATTATTTACAAAACTAAAACTATTCTCTACGTAGGAGTCATTATGTTGGATCGCTACTTCTACATAAACATCATCTTTTTCACCTTCACAGTAAATAACTTTATCATACAATTTATCTTTATTACGATTCATATAGGTTACAAATTCTTTTATTCCACCTTCATAATGAAAGTCTTTTTCAATAATCTCTTCTTCTCTTGTATCTGTTATTTTTATTCTAAGACCTTTTGTTAAAAAGGCCATTTCTTGTAATCTTTGTCTTAAGGTATCAAAACTATATACAACTTCTTCAAAAATAGTCTCATCAGGCTTAAAGTGAACAAATGTACCATTTCTATCTGTTTCACCTACGATTTTTAAAGGATGTAGTACTTTTCCTCTTTCATAATTTTGTTCATGTATTTTTCCATCACGATGAATTTGAACTTTTAAGTTCTCAGAAAGGGCATTAACTACAGATGCACCTACACCATGTAATCCCCCTGAAACTTTGTATCCGCCTCCGCCAAATTTACCACCTGCATGTAAAATAGTGAAAACAACTTCAACTGCTGGTATTCCTTTTTTCTCGTGTATACCTACAGGTATTCCTCTACCATCATCTAATACTGAGATAGAATTATCCTTATGTATCGTTACCTCAATATTTTTACAAAATCCTGCTAATGCTTCATCAATAGCATTATCAACTATTTCATATACAAGATGATGTAATCCTCTACTTGAAGTACTACCTATATACATCCCCGGTCTTTTTCTAACAGCTTCTAAACCTTCTAATATTTGTATCTGACTTTCATTATATTCAGAACTCATACATAACCTCCACATAATTAAAACTAACAGTCTATATTAATGATATTTTTTATTTCAATACAAGTCACAATGAAAATAAAAATTACCATTCATTTTTTACTTTCATTGGCACTTATAGACCCATAAAATATAATTTGTCCATAACAGAATAATTATAACTTATTAATGCTATTTTTGCAAATTTACTGTTATTTTTAAGTTTTTATTGACTATAGGTTTGCTAATTCTTAACTTCTATTTTTCCATCTATTACCTTGTAAACTTTATTTAACTTTATATTTTTATTGATAAAATCTTCTATTCCTGTACATGTAATAATTGTTTGAATATCTTTAATGTTTTCTAATAAATACTTTTGCCTATTACTATCTAATTCTGATAATACATCATCTAATAATAATATAGGTTGATCATCTATTAACTCATTGACCAATTCTATTTCAGATATTTTTAAAGAAAGTGCTGCTGTTCTTTGCTGCCCTTGAGACCCATATTTTCGTATATCAATACCATCAATATCAAATATTATATCGTCCCTATGGGGTCCATAATTGGTATTTTTTGTTTTTATATCTTTATCATAACTTTTTTCTAATTTATCAAGAAAGTTATCTACAGAAATGTTCATATCATATTTAATATTAATAGATTCTTTTCCGCCTGTCAGATCTTTATGTACTTTATATATTATTTTATTTAATTTAGTAATAAATAAAGCTCTTTCTTCTATTATCTTAGATCCATAATAAACCAATTGCTCATTCCACACACTAACTGTTTCTTTTAAATCATTATTATAATTATGTCTTATACTTTTTAATAAATTATTTCTTTGTTTTAAGACTTTACTGTAATTCTGAAGATTATAATAATATATTGGATTAAGTTGACATAATTCCATGTCTATAAATTGTCTTCTTTGTTTTGGTCCATCTTTTATAAGCCTAAGGTCTTCAGGAGAAAAAATAATAACATTTAATATCCCTAATAGTTGGCTAACTTTATTGATGGGTAGCCCATTAACAGCTACCCCTTTCTTTTTGTTTTTCTTAAGATGTATATCTATTTTATATTCTTTACCATTTTTATCTATTAATATTCTTGCATGGGCTTCTTCTTCTGAAAATAATATCAATTCTTTATCAATACTTGTTCTATGAGATTTTGATGTTGAGCATAAGTAGATGGCTTCTAAAATATTTGTTTTACCTTGAGCATTATCACCGTAGAATATATTTACTTTTTCGTCGAATTCTAAATTCAAATAGTCATAGTTTCTAAAATTCTTTAGAGCAATTGATTTTATGATCATAAAAAAAGCACTCCACTAAATTTCCTTTTTTATTTTAAATTTTGAACCATCATCAAATTCTATAATATCACCATCATAAAGTTTACGGCCTCTTCTGACTTCTATTTCTTCATTAACTTTTACTTGTTCATTGGTTATAAAGAATTTAGCATCTACACCTGAAGATGCTATCCCTGACATTTTAAGAAATTGACCTAATTTTATGAATTCAGTATTTATTATAATATTTTCCATTTTATCATCCTTTATTTACTATAATAACCTTTAAAAATGCCTTTTGCTACACTACAGGCACAAGGTTTCAATGAATATTTAAGAACTAATTCTTATTGGTAGTATTAAGTATTTATAATCATTACCATCTATTTGGTTTATAATACAAGGACTAAGAGGATTGGTAAATTGAATACTAATTTCTTCATCTTCTATTACTCTTAATGCTTCAATTAAAAAACGTGGATTAAAAGCAATGTCTAGACTTTTTCCTTCTTTTATTATATTGACTTCTTCATAAGATGTCCCTAAATCAGTATTAGAAGTAATAATTAAGTTCGTATCTGTAATATTAATTTTTATAGGCGTTTTTTTACCATCTTTAGAAATTAAAGCAGCACGTTCTATACTGTTAAAGAATTCTTTTCTATTGATCGTTACTTTCGTTTCATAATCTTTAGAAAAAATTTGTTCATATTTTGGAAATTCACCTTCTAATAATCTTGATACAACAATACTTTCATTAAGTTCAAATAATATATGTTTATCCGTAAAGTAAATATAAACTTCTTTATCTTCTTCTGATGATAAAATTTTTGATATTTCATTTAAAGTTTTACCAGGAACAACAACATTTATATTATTTGTATTATTTTCTAACTTTGAATATCTTATAGAAACTCTATGTCCATCAACTGAAACAATATTAAAATGATTATCATTAATTTCTATCAATTCTCCAGTTAGCACGGGTCTAACTTCTTCTATAGCAATTGAAAAAATTGTTTGATGGATCATTTCTTTAAAACAAGGTTGTGATAACTTTATATAATTATCTTTTTCAATCTTTGGTAATTTTAAAAACTCTTCACCTGATTGCCCTGAAATATTAAATTTAGATTTTTCACAAATAATTGTGGTTTTAAAATTTTCGTCTACTGATATTTCAACATTACTTGAAGGTAATTTTTTTACGATTTCTGAAAACATTTTTGCATCTAATGCTATTTGTCCTTTTTTTATGATTTCTGCATTTACAGTACTTTCTATACCTAATTCTAAATCATTACTAATAAGTTTAAAACTTTCTGTAGTGGCATCTAATAATATACATTCTAATATTGGTAAAGTTGTTCTAGTTGGTACAGCTTTTAATACAGTATTAACACCATTTAATAAATCTGCTTTTTGACAAATAATTTTCAATTGTGTACAACTCCTTCCATCTTTTTGATACATATATATATAATTAATTTTAGTCGTATTAGTAATAGGGGATGTTAAGATGTTTATAAGTTAGTTTAAGTTATACCTTAACTGCCTTTTCAAGTCTTATAAGTATGTTAATTTTTATATAATAACTTTAAAATTATCAACAATAACTCATGGGTATAAATCATTAACCAACTTGTCCACATGAAATTAACCATATTATATACATACCCATGTGTATTACTTTCCTGTTATTTTTTTAGTAAGTATTTCAATAGTATTTTTTAATGCTAAATCTTTGTTTATCTCAGTTCCTATTTTATCTGATCCGTGCATAATAGTTGTATGATCTCTATTACCCAGTGATTTTCCTATATTTTGAAGGGATGTATCTGTAAGCTTCCTACATAAATACATTACAATCTGTCTCGGATAAGCAATTTCTCTAGTTCTTTTTTTAGAAAAAATATCGTCTGGATTTAGGCCATAATGCTGAGCCACAATATTAGTTATAAAATCAGGTGTAATATCTTTTTGCTCATTAGGTGTAATCAAATCTTTTAGAGCATCTTCAGCAAGTTCCTTAGTTATTTCCTTATGTACTAAAGTTGAATATGCAATGATTTTATTCATAGCACCTTCTAACTCTCTAATATTAGACTTAATATTAGTAGCAACATATTGGACCACTTCATTAGGTATATTAAGATTTTCTAATTCAGCCTTTTTTCTAAGAATAGCCATTCTAGTTTCAAAGTCTGGTGCTTGAATATCTGCAATTAAACCCCATTCAAACCTAGATCTTAGACGCTCCTCTAAAGTTTCTATTTCTTTTGGTGGTCTATCACTAGATATTATAATTTGTTTTTTAGCTTCATATAGTGTATTAAAAGTATGGAAAAATTCTTCTTGAGTTCGTTCTTTTCCAGCAATAAATTGAATATCATCTACTAATAGAACATCTATACTTCTATATTTTTTTCTGAATTCTTCATTTCTATCATCCCTAATTGAGTTTATTAACTCATTAGTGAATTTTTCAGAAGAGACATAAAGTACTTTAGAAGCGTTATTTTCATTTAATATAAAGTGAGCTATTGAATGCATAAGATGGGTTTTACCTAAACCTACACCACCATATATAAATAATGGATTATATGCTTCAGCTGGTGATTCGGCAACGGCTAATGCTGCGGCATGTGCTAATTTATTATTATTTCCAACGACAAATGTGTTAAATGTATATCTAGCATTTAAATTATTGTACACGTGTTGATTTGCCTTTTCTTTTGTAGCATCGCTCTTATTTGTTATAGATTCATTTGGTAAAACAAATTGGAGTTTGTAAGGTTCACCAATGATTTCTCTTATTGCAATTTGTAGAGGTTTACTATACTTTCTTTCAATATATCCTCTACTAATTTCATCATCAGTCTCAAGTACGATGGTGCCGTTATCTACATTAACAATCTTAAGTGATTCAAGCCAAGTCTTATAGGATATTTCTGAAATATCAAGATCTTCACGAAGCACTTTTTGAATTTCGTTCCATTTTTCTTTTATCAACTTCTCCATTTTGCTTTATCCCCCTATAAAAAATCTAGTCTAAACTTATATTAAACCATTATATATCATTTTTCAATTGAATAATGGATGATATAGATGTTAATTTGTGTATAATTCTATTTAGTTAAGGTTGTTGATTAAGTGGATAACCACAATCCACATCATATTATACACATATATGTTAAAAAAACAATCCAAAGTTTAAACAAAGTAAAAGTATAATAAAATCAAACTAAAAAATAATATCTTTAAAAAATTAATCACAAATAAAACTGTTATTATCCACATGTTATACACATGTTGGGGATAAGTCAATAGTAAACAAGTTATACACATGGGTATTTTGTTTTTAGGTTTATTTCTGGGGATAAAGTTTTAAATACTAATTTATAATAAAAATTGTTTGAAATACTATATATAGATGTTTGAACAAATTAGTAACATATATATAGAAGTAATTTAATTAGGACATCAATAATGGTATTAATTTCTTTAAATAATATTAAAAAAAAAATTTTTAAAACTTGACGTAGCAAGGAACATTTAATATAATTGAAATAGTGCTTTTCAGACTATTGTTGTCCTGAATATAATTACTGGCGATAGATTGATGTATAAAATCATCAAAGGAGGTGCTTAAAAATGAAAAGAACATTTCAACCAAAAAAGAGACAAAGACAAAAAGAGCATGGCTTTAGAAAAAGAATGAGTACAAGAAGTGGTAGAAAAGTTTTAGCTAGAAGAAGAGCTAGAGGAAGAAAAAGTTTATCAGCTTAAGGTCGCAGGTTTGTGACCTTTTCTTCCTATTATATAATTCTTTAGGTAAATGAGAGCCTAAATCAGGCTCTCATTAAAAACTTAATAAGTGTAAGAAGGAATAATATTGAAGAACTATGAATCTTTAAAAACAAATAAAGAATTTAAAAGTACTTATTCACTAGGTAAATCATATGCCAATAAATATTTGGTTATGTATGTCCTAAAAAATAATTTAGAGACAAATAGATTAGGGATATCAGTTAGTAAAAAAGTCGGAAATAGTGTAGTAAGACATCGCATTACTAGGCTAATAAGAGAATTTTTTAGATTAAATCAATGTAGGTTAAAAAATGGTTATGATATTATAGTTATTGCTAGAGTTAATTCAAATGGTAAAAATTATAACGAAATTGAAAATGCACTCAATCACTTGTTACTAAAAATGAATTTATTAAAAGATGTCTAAATAATTATTTTTATTATATGGTTGGTATAGTATAATAAATATAATCATTTAGACATAAAAAAATGGGTATATTTAATCTTTGGATTAAGAAATGTTGTGTACTTAATGATTAAAAAACTATTACTTGGTATTATTATTTTATATAGAAAAACTATTTCACCACTTAAGAGACAACCTACTTGCAATTATACGCCTACTTGTTCTATGTATGCATATGAAGCAATAAGCAAATACGGTGTCTTAAAAGGTGGTTATTTAAGTATAAAGCGTATATTACGTTGTCATCCTTTTAGAAAAGGTGGGTACGATCCTGTACCGTAATAGACATTAAGGAGGATAAAGGTGTTTGATTTTAATTTTATATTAACAAAAAGTACTACTCCTATTATTGGGCCTATTTCTAATTTATTTGGTTTAATTTTAGATGCCATATACAATGGTTTATTTACATTATTTAGAATTGAGAATTTAGGTTTAACAATTATAGTATTTACTATAATTACCCGTTTATTATTATTACCACTTGCTATTAAACAACAAAAAACAATGATGGTTACTCAAAAAATGCAACCTGAATTGAAAAAAATACAAGACAAGTATAGAAATAAAAAAGATGCAGAATCACAGAAAAAGATGCAACAAGAGCTTACTGAAGTTTATCAAAAATACAATGCTAGCCCATTAGCTGGTTGTTTAACAACTTTATTACAAATACCAATAATTTTTGCTTTATTTGATGTAATGAGGAATATTCCAGCTCATATTAATAGCATTAAAGTTATTTATACAAATGTAGTAAGTCAAATTACTAATGTTGAAGGATATCAAACAATATTAGAGTCTTTGTCTATTGAGCGCAATATAAATATTAGAGGTTTTGATATTGATAGTATTATTACATTCTTATCAAATCTTAATGATTGGGAGCTTATTACAAGTACTTTCGCAGGAATTAATATGCAAATACAAGGTTTTGTGGATCAAATTAGTCAAATTAATCAATTCCTTGGTGTTAATTTAGCAGATGCACCTGGATTAGCTTTCCCTGGAATATTAATTCCTATATTAGCTGTTGCTTCTCAATTTTTTGCTAGTAGAACAATGCAAATGACTTCAAATAATAAAGATAATCCTGCGGCACAAAGTCAAAAAACAATGATGTACATTCTACCTTTTATTTCAGGTTTCTTTGTAATAGCAATGCCAGCTGGTTTAGGTTTATACTGGATTACTAGTAGTGTTGTTCAAGGTATACAACAAGTATTTATCAATAAAGTTATTATAAAGGAGAAGGAGGTAGGTTAATTAATGGAATTTGTTGAAAAAACGGGTAAGACAGTTGATGAAGCTGTGACAGAAGCTCTTATTGAATTGGGGACTACAAGTGAAAATGTTGAAATTGAGATTGTAGAAAAAGGATCTTCTGGGTTATTTGGATTATTTAATAAACCAGCTGTAGTTAGAGTAAAGAAGAAAATGAATTACGAGGGAATCGTTACTAACTTCCTAGAAAATGTTTTTTCTAAAATGAATTTAGTGGTAGATATAAATATTAAGTATTCTGAGAAAGATGCATTAATGGACATTGACCTAAAAGGACCTAATATGGGGGTTTTAATAGGTAAAAGAGGTCAAACATTAGATTCTATTCAATACTTAACAAGTTTAGTACTTAATAAAGAATCCAATACCTTTATAAAAGTAAAATTAGATACTGAAAATTATAGAGTAAGACGTAAAGAAACATTAGAAAACTTAGCTAAAAATATTGCACTTAAAGTAAAAAAGACAAATCGTAAAGTTTCTTTAGAGCCTATGAATCCTTATGAGAGAAGAATAATACATTCTGCTTTACAAAATGATAAATTTGTAGTGACTCATAGTGAAGGGGAAGAGCCTTACAGAAAAGTAATTGTAGCACCAAAGAAGATATAGTTTAAGACCCAGCGACTCTTTCTCGCTTGGGTTTTTTTAAAAAATAGAATTTTTTTGTATATTTATCTAATTAAGAAATGAATAATACTATTTATATTGCATTAATTACTCATTTCTTAATTAAATAAATGGGTATTCAAAGGAGTAAAAAAATGCTGAATGATACTATAACTGCTATAGCCACATCATTATCACCATCTGGAATAGGTATTATAAGAATAAGTGGTGATGATGCTTTAAACATTATAAAAGAAATTTTTAGGCCTATTAATAATGATAAAGATATTAATGAAGTTAAATCTCACACAATACATTATGGACATATTGTTGAAGATAATAATGTGATAGATGAAGTATTGGTTTCCATTATGAAAGGACCAAATACCTTTACTAGAGAAAATGTGGTAGAAATAAATTGTCACGGTGGCATAATTGTTATGCAAAAAATACTAAAACTTACTTTAAAACAAGGTGCTAGAATTGCTGAACCTGGGGAATTCACTAAAAGGGCTTTTCTAAATGGAAGAATCGACTTATCTCAAGCTGAGGCTGTTATCGATATAATTAATTCAAAAACCGACCTGGCTTTAAGAAGTTCAGTAAGTCAGTTAGAAGGTTCAATAAGAGAAAAAATAATTCCTATTAGAACAGAGTTATTAGAAATTATTGCTCATATTGAAGCTTCAATTGATTACCCTGAGTATGATATAGATGAACTATCCTTTAATCATCTTAAACAAAATATGGAACAAATTATTAAAAGAATTAGAGCATTACTTGATACGGCAGATTATGGTAAAATATTAAGAGATGGTGTTAAGACCGTTATAGTAGGAAAACCTAATGTTGGAAAGTCATCTTTAATGAATACACTTTTAAAAGAAGAAAGAGCTATAGTTACAGATATTCCAGGTACTACAAGAGATACATTAGAAGAGTTGGTAAATATAAATGGCATACCCTTAAAGATTATTGATACTGCTGGTATAAGGGACACCGAAGATATTGTTGAAAAAATTGGTGTTGAAAAATCAAAAAAATATATAGACCAGTCGGATTTAATTATATTCGTAATAGATATTTCTAGAGAGTTAGATGAAGAAGATTATAAAATTATTGAATTAATTAAAGATAGAAAGACTGTAGTTTTACTTAATAAAAGTGATTTATCAACAAAAATAGATGTAAATGAATTAAAAGAAAAAATTAAAAAACCTTTAATAAGTATATCTATAAAAACAAAAGAAGGTATTGTTGAATTTGAAGAAATATTAAAAAATATGTTTTTTAATGGAGATATTGATTTTAGTAATGATACGTATATAACAAATGTAAGGCATAAGGATGCATTAGAAAAAAGTATTAAGTCATTGAATAATGTTATTGAAACAATCAATTTAGGATTACCTGAAGATTGTATATCAATAGACTTACAAAATGGGTATGAAAGTTTAGGTTTAATAATTGGTGAGTCTATGGACGAGAGTATTATAGATCAGATATTTAGTCAGTTTTGTTTAGGAAAATAATAAGAAGGGGCGTTTTTATGACTTATGAAGCAGGTAGTTATGATATAATAGTAGTAGGTGGTGGACATGCAGGCTGTGAGGCAGCATTGGCTGCTGCAAGATTAGGATTAAAAACTATTGTATTTGCGATGAATATTGATACAATAGCAATGATGGCATGTAACCCTAGTATTGGAGGCACATCTAAAGGACATTTGGTTAGAGAAATAGATGCTTTAGGTGGACAAATGGGTAAAGTGATAGATAAATCATTTATACAATCAAGGATGTTGAATACTGGTAAAGGACCTGCCGTTCATTCTTTACGTGCTCAAGCTGATAAATATAAGTATTCAAAGGAAATGAAAAAAGTAATTGAGAACCAAGAAAATTTAACCTTAAGACAGAATGAAATAGTTGAAATACTTGTTGAAGATAATAAAGTTGTAGGTGTTAAGACGGTTTCTAATGCTATTTATAACTGTAAGGCTGTAGTACTTGCTACAGGTACCTATTTAAAATCTAAATGTATCTATGGTGATGTAAGTATATATAGTGGTCCAAGTGGATTACAGACATCAAATGTATTATCTGAAAATCTTAAAACATTAGGGATAGAAATATTAAGGTTTAAAACAGGTACGCCTGCTAGAATAGATAAACGAACGGTAGATTTCTCTAAAATGATAGAGCAACAAGGGGATGATAGAATTATACCTTTCTCTTTTGATAATAATAGTGAAGATATTAAAAGAGTACAAATTCCTTGTTGGTTAACGTATACCAATAAAAACACACATGAAGTGATTAATAATAATTTAGATAGATCACCACTATATTCAGGGGTTATTGAGGGGACAGGTCCTAGATATTGTCCATCAATAGAAGATAAGATAGTGCGTTTTGCGGATAAGGATCGTCACCAAGTTTTTCTAGAGCCTGAAGGTGAAGATACAAATGAAATGTACGTAGGAGGAATGTCTAGTTCACTCCCAGAAGATGTACAAATTCAAATGTATAGAACAGTAGATGGTATGGAAAATGTGGAAATAATGAGAAATGCTTATGCCATTGAGTACGATTGTATTAATCCATTAAATTTAAAATCAACACTAGAATTAAAAAATATTGACGGCCTTTTTAGTGGAGGTCAGTTTAATGGTAGTTCAGGATATGAAGAAGCTGCTGCTCAAGGATTAATTGCTGGTATTAATGCAAGTCTAAAAGTCTTAAATAAAGAACAGTTAATACTAGATAGATCAGAAGCTTATATAGGAGTATTAATAGATGATTTAGTGACTAAAGGGACAAAAGAGCCATATAGAATGATGACTTCTAGAGCAGAGTATAGGTTATTATTAAGACAAGATAATGCAGACTTAAGACTAACTAAAATTGGTTATAATATAGGTTTAATCACTGAGGAAAAGTACAATAGACTGTTAGAAAAAGAAAAAAATATTACTAGTGAGATTTATAGATTAGAAAAAACAATAATTGGTGCTACTAAAGAAGTTCAGAAGTTGTTAGAAGAGCATAATAGTACTTTATTAAAATCAGGAACTACATTAGCTGAATTGATTAAAAGACCTGAATTAAGTTATGAAATATTAAAACCTATAGATTCAAATAGACCTGATTTAACCAGTGATGTAATAGAACAAATTAATATACAGATCAAATATGAAGGGTATATTAAGAGGCAGTTGAAGCAAGTTGAACAGTTCAAGAAACTCGAAAATAAGAAGTTGCCTGAAGACATGGATTATACTAGTATTAAAGGATTAAGAACTGAGGCAAAACAAAAACTGTCTCAAGTTAAGCCTTTGTCTATAGGACAAGCGTCTAGAATTTCAGGGGTTTCACCTGCGGACATTTCTGTTTTATTAGTATTCTTAGAGCAGATTAGAAGGTCTAATAAGGAGAGAGTTAATGACAACGAATAATATTGATATATTAGATAAATATTTTAATTGGTTAGAAATAGATGTTAAAGACGAATATAAAAATAAATTTTTTGCCTTCTACGAAATGTTAATTGAATGGAATAAGAATATTAATTTAACTGCAATAACAGATTTTAATGATGTTATACTAAAACATTTTGTAGATAGTTTATTAATTACTAAAGTTGTTCAATTAGATAATAAAAAAATTATCGATATAGGAACAGGAGCGGGATTTCCTGGTATTCCAATTAAAATCATTAATCCTAAAGCTGAGATTGTTTTAGTAGATTCTTTAAATAAAAGAGTGAACTTTTTAAATGAAGTTATAAATAAATTAGAATTAGATAAAATAAGAGCTGTCCATAGTAGAGCTGAAGATATTGGTCAAAACCGCATTTATAGAGAAAAATACGATTTTTGTGTATCAAGAGCAGTGGCTAATTTGGCTACGCTTTCTGAATACTGTTTGCCATTGGTTAAGAAAGATGGTTATTTTATTCCATATAAATCTGGTGAGATAAATGATGAGATTAATAATGCAACAAAGGCTGTTAAAATATTAGGAGGGAAGATAGAAAAAGTACCTCATTTTACTTTATTGGATACTGATATTAATAGAAGTTTTGTAGTAATTAAGAAGGAGAAAAAGACACCTTCTATATATCCTAGAAAAGCAGGAAAACCAAGTAAAGAGCCATTATCATAATTTATATTAGTAGATGCAATAAATTATTATTTCCGGGGAAATAGAGTTAATTTTTAACTACTGGAGGAAAATATGTTTAAGAATTATAATATAAAAGAAATAGATATTAATTTAATAAGCACTAACCCAAACCAACCAAGACAAATATTTAATGACGAAATGATAGATGATTTAATGAATTCTATCAAAGAATATGGTATCATGCAGCCTTTAACAGTTAGAAAAATAGATAATAAAAAATTTGAATTAATTGCTGGTGAAAGAAGATTAAGAGCTTCAAAAAAATTAGGTTTAAAAAAAGTACCTGTTATAATAAACCAAGTAGATAATAAAGATTCTGCAGTTTTAGCTTTAGTTGAAAATATTCAAAGAGAAAATTTGAATTTTATTGAGGAAGCCTATGCTTATAAGAGATTAATCGAAGAGTTTAATTATACTCAACAAGAATTGGCTATAAGTATGGGAAAAAGTCAATCAACTATTGCAAATAAATTAAGAATATTAAAACTTGATAAAGGTATTATTCAAGAAATTAATAATAATAATTTAACTGAAAGACATGCAAGAGCATTACTTAAGTTAAAAGATGAAAGTAATCAAGTAATTGCAATTAAAGAGATTTTAGAGAATGATTTAAATGTAAAAAGTACTGAAGAATTTATTAGCAATTTATTAGAAGGTCATAATAATACTAAAAGCGATGACAGTCAGATTAATAATACTGAAATAAATAATAAAACAAAAGATAAGAAAGTAACTGTAAAGAACTCATTAAAAGATCTTCGAGTTATTAATAATACAATTTCTCAAACAGTGGATGTTCTTAAAAGTTTGGGTCTAGATGTTACTTATAATACTAAAGAAACAGATAATACATATCAAATTAATATTGTTATACCTATAAAGAATTAAGAAGGTGTTATTAATGCTAAAAGGTGAATATAGATATGGAACAGATAATCTATCAGAGGCATTTAATATTAGAAAAACTGTTTTTGGTAAGGAATTTAATTTCCTTGAAGAAGAATTATTTGATGACTTTGAATTAGATTCAATTCATGTCTTAATTTATTATAAAGATATAGCAATAGGAACAGGAAGATTATATTATAGTGGTGAATCCTATAAAATTGGTAGAATTGCAGTTTTAAAAGAATATAGAAAAAATGGTATAGGTGAATTCCTTGTTAATATGCTTATTGATAAAGCCCTTTTATTAGGTGCTGATGAAGTAATAGTACATTCACAAGAAAGAGCTGTGGATTTTTATAAAAAGTTAGGATTTCATACAATAGATAATATCCCTTTTAAAGAGTTTAATATACCTCATATAAAAATGATATATTATAAAAAAAATAATAATAAATGTAAAAGTTAAAAAATTGAAGTAGAATAATCTACTTCAATTTTTTAGTTAGTTAAAATAAATATCAAATACATCCTGTACTTGATTAGGCAATTCCATATGTGGGTAAATACCTGAATTACTAATATTAGATGTCTCAATAGATGAATTAATAGATATATATTCATCTACAACATCAACTTTTGAATCTGTTGAGATAATATATATTGAATTATTTATCTGTTTTAAAGCATTAACCATATTAATATTTGTATATAAATTCTTTATTGATGCAAAGAGATATTTACTTCCATCTATATTAAGATGAGATGATTCATGTAAAATATCTAAGAATTTTTGTTTACTAGCTGTTTTTTTAATAAAAGATTTATTAAACCTCTTTAAAATGGCAAACTTTGAATGAATAATATTATATAATAATGTACCAATAATAGGTGACTCTAATAATACTTTATTAATTTGATTTCTTTTACGAGGACATCTATTAAGTGTTTTTATACTTTCTGGATTTATATATAAAAGTTTGTTAAATAGTTCAGGATTTTGGTAACAAGCCATTGTTATAAATGATGAGGAATGTCCTGTAGTTACCACATTAGTAGGTTCTTTTATAATATTTTTAATAAAATCAGTGATGAGTTGTACATATAAATACGAGGTATAAGTTAATTTTGGCTTATCAGATCTACCACACCCCAATAAGTCAATTGTATATACTGTATGTTTGCTTTGAAGCTTTTTTATTATCTGAGACCATTCAGTATCTGAGTATAATGTATTTAAGTTATGAACTAATAAAATAGGGCTACCCTTACCTTGTTTGGTATAATATATTTTTCCAAATCTCCATTGAAAATATTGTGCATTATAAGAATATAATTTATTCTTCATAGTTGATAAAATAGATATAGATTTATTAATGATACATATGGTAAGTATACTTACTAAAGTAATTAGTAGAAATTTATTTTTTCTTTTCACTATAATTTAACTCCTCTCATTATTAGGTGTTCTTACTATGTTAGTATATTTATAGTATTTATTGTTACTATATAATGATAATCCCTTATTGTTATTATGAATGAAAGTTTGAATTATTTCAACTCTGTTTTTAAATATTTAATATAAATTTATTATAATATAAATGCGTATAATTATAGATATATTTATATAGATGCTTAAAGAGCAGCCAAAGAATGTTAGAAGGTTAATATGAAAGTCTAATCTGTAAACTTGCTTGCAAGGATTTGGAGATTAGACTTTCAACAAAGCTTGTGACTCATCCGAAGGAAGAATCATAGGCTGAGTTAATATAAAAAATAATTAATAAGTACTGCTTTTATTGCATTATTACTAATTATATTATATTATTATACTAGATGTCGTTATTAATCGTAATATAGGAGAAAAAGATGAAAGACAACGAGTTACATAGACTTGATGATATTATAAAAAACATATCTAAATCTATAAAAACCAGCATATCAGAAGTTTCCGATATGTATTCTTCTTCAAAAAGAGAATATATTGATCTAGAAAAAGAATTTCGCAATTTAAAAATAGAAGCTACTAACTCTATTATAAAGGTAAATGAGATTGAAAATAGATTGCAAATATGTCTAGATAATATTAAAGAAAAAAACTCTTATAGTGAATTCGAGAATGAACTTGATGAACTCCGTGTCCAATTAGCTTTAGAGAAGGAAAGAGAATGCAATTTGATACAAAGGAGAAATGTTATAGAAAACCATTTAAGAACTATGTTATACATTAACAGTAAAGCAGAAAAACTAGGAAAAAATTTTGAACTAGCTGAAAACTTTTTAACAGGAAATCTTAATATTATGTCTCAGACATTAGATAAAATACATAATAATGAAATATTTGGTATAAAAATATTAGAAGCTCAAGAAAATGAAAGACAAAGAATTGCTAGAGAAATGCATGATGGGCCAGCACAAAGTTTAACTAATTTGGTTCATAAAACTGAATTATGTATAAAATTAATTGACAAAGATCCTATAAGAACAAGTTTAGAATTGCAAAGTCTAAAGAGTGTTATTAGAAGTACCATTGATGATATAAGAAGAATTATATATAATTTAAGACCTATGTCTATAGATGATTTGGGATTAATTCCAACGATAGAAAGGTATATTGATAAAATTCAAGAAGAAACAACATTTACTATTGAATTAAAGGTGAATAACAATGAATATAATATAAATTCTATTATCAATTTAACATTATTTAGAATTATACAAGAGTCATTAAATAATATAATAAAATATGCTAAAGCTACAAATGTTACTATAATGATTACTTATAATAAAGAATCTATTGAATTAGAGATAGTTGATAATGGCGTAGGATTTAATATTAATGATTATAAAAATAATAAAGAAATAAATAAAGGATTTGGATTATCTATGATGAAAGAAAGAGTTTACTTATTGTCTGGTCATATAGATATTCAATCTACAATTAATAAAGGAACTAAGTATTATGTAATGGTACCTACCAACAAGGAGGATTTTTAAGTGGAAAAAAATATCATAAATATTTTAATTGCAGATGATCATTCAATGATTAGAGAAGGACTTAAGCAGTTAATTGAATTAGAGGACGATATTAGAGTAATAGCACAGGCTGGGGATGGAAAAGAAACTATAGAAAAAATAGTTAAATGTAATCCTGATGTAATTTTGTTAGATATAAATATGCCTATTATGAATGGTTTACAGGTTTTAAAGGAGTTAAAAAAAGAAAAAATTGATGCAAAAGTATTGGTATTAACAATACACAATGAAGTAGAATATCTTTATAAAGCAGTTGAAATAGGTGTACAAGGATATGTTTTAAAAGATTCTGAATCCGATGTACTTATATCAGCTATTAGATCCATAAATCAAGGGGATACTTATATACAACCTAATATGGCATCTTTATTATTTAAGCGTATGAATGTAAAAGAAAGCGAAAAAAAATATAATTTTAATAATGATTTAACCAGAAGAGAAATAGAAGTACTTAAGCTTATAACTGAAGGGTTGTTAAATAAGGAAATTGCACATAATTTAAATATAAGTGAAAAGACAGTTAAAAACCACGTTTCTAATATCTTTAAAAAAATTGATGTTTCTGATCGCACACAAGCAGCTGTATATGCAATTAAGAAAAATATAGTAGATATTTTTTAAAGAAATAAAGTTATAAAAAATTATTATATACTCAAAATAAATAATTAAACATACTTGTCTTTTTAAAATCATATAATTAAACAAGTAAAAGAGGTGTTTGTGATTATGTATAAACTTCTTTCTAATTTGATAATTATATGGATTATATATATTATTTGTGATTATATATTAGTTGATAAATCCTCTTTTAAAAAAATAGTTAATATAATGTTTTACTTAATAGGTTTAGTAATGATACTTGAATATGTTGTAATAATTATTATAGGAATACTTAATTATTATTATAGGATTTAATTGTAGGTAGATGTTTCACGTGAAACATCTACTTCTTTTCTTTATTTGAAAGTTCTATTTCAAAAAAAGAAAAAAGCCATTAAAAGTTTGATGAGCAAGAACAAAGGTAACTTCAGATAAAAAAATTAACAAACAACTATTTAAGTTTAATTAAATGTAAGCAGGGTATCAACTATTTATTCTTTCATTATGTTTTAAAGGAGTCTATTTGAGAGGGAAGATGTCCATGTATATTAGAGTATTAAACGATGAATTTTATATTTTTCTATTATTTATATTTTTAGTTTTGGCTATAAAATATGTAACTAGAAATAAGAAGTATGGGGATATAGGTGAAAAATTAACTGCAAAATCTATTAAAAGAATATGTAAAAAAAAGAAATGTATATTGTTGAAAAATGTTAGGTTGCCCTTATATGATACAATAACGGAAATAGATTTAATAATTATTTGTAAAGGTGGTGTAATATGTGTAGAAAATAAACATCTATCTGGAATAATTAATGGACAAACTAATGAAAAATATTGGTATCAAAATAAAAGAGGTATAGTAAAAAAAATATACAATCCTATTTATCAGAATGAAGGTCATATAAAATGTTTAACACACCACTTTAATAAAAAAGGATTGAAGGATGTAAAGATATATAGCTATATTGTTTTTTCTAATAAGAATGTGGTTTTAAATATTGTGGATAGCAGACTAGTAACCATAAGAGATTTAAAAAATATCATTAAAAAGAAGTATAATGATAAATGTAAATTAACTACAAAAGAAATATTTAATGTAATAAATCAAATTAAAACTTAATTTTATAAAATGTTTCACGTGAAACATTTTATAAAATGACATTATTTTTAAGACGGTATAGAAATAATATAGAGTATTATGATATAATATATAAGACTTAATTTTAGGGGGTATATTTTATGAGTCGAATTATTGCTGTTGCAAATCAAAAAGGTGGCGTAGGGAAAACGACTACTGCTATTAATTTAGCTGCATGTTTAGCGGAAAAAGGCAAGAAAGTATTAACAATAGATATAGATCCACAAGGAAATACAACCAGTGGATTAGGTATAGACAAAACAGAACTTGAGCATACCATATATCATTTAATGCTAGGTGAAAGTGACATAGAAGAATGTATATTAGAAAACATTTTTGAAAACTTATCATTATTACCTGCCAATGTAGACCTAGCTGGAGCTGAAATTGAACTAATAAGTGTAGAGTCGAGAGAATTTTTATTAAAGAAGTATATAGAAAAAATAAAAGATCAATATGAGTATATTATTATTGATTGTCCCCCATCCCTAAGTATTCTTACTCTAAATGCATTAACAACAGCAAATACAGTATTAGTGCCTATACAGTGTGAATTTTATGCCTTGGAAGGATTGACTCAGTTAATTAATACAATTAATTTAGTTAAGAGTAGATTAAATTCTAATTTAGAATTAGAAGGGGTTGTATTTACAATGTATGATGCAAGGACAAACCTATCATTACAAGTTGTTGAAGAAGTAAAGAAAAATTTACATACAAATATTTATAAAACAATAATACCAAGAAATGTAAGATTAGGCGAAGCACCAAGTCACGGGTTGCCAATTAATATATATGATTCAAACTCTAAGGGAGCTGAAAGTTATAGATTATTAGCAGATGAGGTAATAGATAGATAGAGAGGAAGGAAGTAATGGCTTCTAAAAAAGGTTTAGGAAAAGGATTGTCAGCACTTATAACTGAAAATATAAAGGATGTTAAAGAAGAAACCAACTCATTGAAAGAAGGCGTTGTGGTTTTAAATATTAATAATATTGAACCTAATAAAGAACAGCCAAGAAAACACTTTAATGAGGATGCTTTAAGTGAATTATCGGATTCTATTAAGCAGTATGGCGTTATTCAGCCCATAATTGTTCAAAAGAAAAATGATTATTATGCTATTATTGCAGGAGAAAGAAGATGGAGAGCATCTAAATTAGCTGGCTTAAAAGAAGTTCCAGTTATTATTAAGGATTTTTCATCTCAAAAAATTTTAGAAATATCATTAATTGAGAATATACAAAGAGAAGACCTTAATCCTATTGAGGAAGCGAAAGCTTTTCAAAGATTAATTAAGGAATTTAATCTTAAGCAAGATGATGTGGCAGAAAAAGTATCAAAAAGCAGATCGGCTATTGCTAATTCTTTGCGTTTGCTTAATTTAGATCATAGAGTGCAAGAGATGGTTATTGATGAAATGATATCAAGTGGACATTCTAGAGCATTGCTTTCATTAGAGGATAAAGATGCTCAGTATAGAATTGCTAATAAGATATTTGATGAAAAATTAAGCGTTAGAGAAACAGAAAAACTTATTAAAGAATTGCTAACACCTAAAAAGGAAAAAAACACTAAAACAAAAACAAATCCTATTTATACTGATATAGAAGAAAGACTTAAGGAAATATTAGGGACTAAAGTTAAAATCAATAATAAAAACAATAAAAAAGGTAAAATTGAGATTGAGTATTACTCACAAGAAGAACTTGAAAACATAATTGATATATTAGAAAGCAATGGATAAGGTGAAATATATGGATCAATTAGAATATTACATTGAATATTACAATATATATATTGTTTGTGGAATGATAATTGCAGTAATATTGCTTTTTATAATTGCACTTATTCAACAAATTAAAATAAGTAACTTTAGAAAAAAATACAACTTATTTATGAAAAGTGGCGAAGTAGATATAGAAAAATTATTAATTAGCCAAATAAATAAAATTGAAGGCGTAGAAAATCATCTTACAAAAATCGACAAAAATCAAATTTTATTAGATAAAAGAATTGATAGTACATACCAAAAAATAGGTATTGTGAAGTATAATGCATTTAAAGAAATGGGTGGCAATCTAAGTTTTGCAATTGTGCTACTTAATTATTATAATAATGGTGTATTGATAAATGGCATACATAGTAGAGATGGAAGTTATACTTACGTAAAGACTATTGAAAATGGAAAAACAAGTGTACAACTATCCCCAGAAGAAAATGAAGCATTAGATAAAGCAATAAGACAATAGAAAATGCAACTTATAAGTTGAAAAAACCACCTCTTGGCAATACTTTTATTAGGAGGTGATTTTTTTGAAAATTGGTATTCAAGAAAATTTAGAAGAAGTATATAAAGCATTAAAAAACAAAGGTTATAATGTTACAAATAATAAAGAATCAGTGGATATGTATATTTATGATGGAAAAGACTTTGGAGGGGTATTTAATTCTGTTCATAATGATGATCAAGGGGTATTAATGATAAACTGTAACAATAAAAATATTTCAGATATCGAATTTATGATAAATCAAAAAAAATATTCTAATTTATTCTAAAGTTATAATTATTCCCCACAAAAGTGGGGAATAGAATTAAGAGAGGTTTTATTATGTATAAAATTTTAGCCTTAGATATGGATGATACATTACTAAGAAAAGATTTAACAATATCTGAAAAAAACAAAGACGCCATAAAAAAAGCTGCAGAAAAAGGTGTTAAAATTGTATTTTGTTCAGGAAGATCATCAAAATCTATGATTAATTATATTAATAATTTGAATGGATATAATTGTAATGAATATCTAATCTCTTATAATGGTGCCATGGTTTTGAACTTAAAAGATAAAGCAACTCTATTTAATAAGTATGTAGAGAAAGAGTATGTACTTAAATTAGTTGATTATGGAAGAACAAATAATCTTAATATACAATTGTATATAGATGATAATGTAGTTGTAGAAAAATTTGATGAGAGAACAAAACAATATGAAGTACTTTCAGGATTACCTGTAAAACAAGTAAAAGATTTAAAAGAAGTTTCTGACAAGGGTTCTCTAAAAGTACTAATTAACAATGATGAAAATATACTTAATGAATTAAAGACTGAATTAGATGAGTTATTAGGTAATGACCTTAATATATTTTTCTCTAAGCCTTATTATCTAGAATTTCTTAATAAGAAAGCTAATAAAGGGATTGGATTATTAGAGTTAGCAAAATTAATAGATATTCCGTTAAAAGATATAATAGCCATTGGTGACTCCTTTAATGATATTTCAATGATAGAAATAGCAGGATTAGGTGTTGCTATTGGTAATGCCCATGAAAAAGTAAAAAAAATCGCTAATTATGTAACAAAAAACGATCATAATAATGATGGTGTTGCAGAAGTAATAGAAAAGTTTATTTTAGACTAGGTTAATCTATTTTTTAAAATGCCATTTTAAAATAGTGTTTATAGAATAGAGAAACAGTCCTTTGTGAGTATATAAAAAGTACCTGCGCTTCAGGGGGGGAAGAAGTCGCAGGTTGAGGGGGGTATTAGATGATGTACCATATGAGAGGCTATTCCGAACAAGTTCCTCAAATGTATGTTTAATACAAATGGTACATTATAATAATAACCAATTTAAAAATCTTTATACAATATTTTTAAAAAAAATAATATATTACTGAAATTAAGGGAGGGTTGTAATTGTGAGACGCCTTAACATAGAGTTAGTAAAGGGAGATGAAATTCTAGCAAGGTCAATATATACTAGTACCAATAATATTTTGCTTAATAAAGGAGTTCAGATTAAGAAAGCATATATTAGCAAATTAAAAGAATTGGGAATTGAATATATTTATGTTGATGATGAGCTTTCTAAAGGAGTAGAATTACAAGATTTTATAGAAGAAGAAACAAGAGAAAAAAGTAAATCAGAAGTAAAAAACGTTTTGGAAAAATTTAGTGCTCAAAACAAACTTGAATTATCAACTCTTGTAAATTCGGCAGATGAAATTATAGAAGATATCTTATATCAAAAAGAAATATTAATTAATATTACTGATATAAGAAGAAAAGATGAGTATATCTATGGTCATTCAGTAAATGTATGTGCGCTTTCTGTTTTAGTAGCATTAAAATTAGGTTATAATAGAAAAAGGGTTAAAGATATTGCCATTGGTGCATTATTACATGATTTAGGAAAAGTACTAATACCTAATGAGATTATAAATAAAGACGTTTTAAGTGAAAAAGATAAGGAAGAAATTAAAAAACACGTTATTTATGGATATGAAGCTGTAAAAGACGAAAGTTGGCTAAGTCCTGTTTCAAAAGTGGTGATATTAACTCATCACGAAAGGGTTAATGGGTCAGGATATCCTTTTGGTTGGGAAGGAGAAAAAGTTCACGATGCAAGTAAGATCGTTGCTATATGTGATACTTTTGACGCACTCACAACAAGAAGAATATTAAATAAGCCAAGTAAAGTGTACGAAGTAATAGAGTATTTTATAAGTCAATCAGGTATTTTATTTGATGAAAAAATCTTAAAATGTTTTATTAACAATATTGCCGTATATCCATCAGGTATTGGTGTATTAACAAATGAAAATGAAAAAGGAATAGTTTTAAAACAAAACAAAGATTTTCCTTCAAGACCTATCATAAGAATAATTGAAGATTCATCGGGTAATAAAGTTGATGATTGGAGAGAAGTGGATTTAACAAAAGCATTAACAACTTTTATAACAGATACTATCGAAATATAACTTGAAAAAAACTAACTAATTATATATAATAATATTGAATTGAACATTAAATTGGTATACAATAATAAAATAATTTAAAATAATGATGATGGAAGCTAAGATTAAATAAAACATTTTCCAGAGAGACGGTGTCTGGTGAAAACCGTTATGTTTTGTTAATCCCTCCACTTCCGGAATTGCTGGTGATAAGTCAGAAGGGTAGTATCCTTTATCATACTAATGAGTGGTCGTTTACGACAATTTGGGTGGCAACGCGGAAATCTTCGTCCCATTTAAACTTTTCTTATGTCTAAAGTATAGTTGACATAAAAAAGTGATGGGGATGTAAGATTTTTTTTATTGTATAGGAAAAACCTAGCCATATAAAAAAAGTAACAAAATTAGAAAAACTTGTGAGCAGGAACAAAGGTGACTTCAGATAGAAATTAACAAATGTTTTTGAGAGTGATGAAGTCACTTTGTCTGTATATAAAATATTAGGAGGATTAAAATGTTAGATATTAAACTTTTAAGAAATAATTTTGATGATGTAAAAAAAGCTTTAGAAAATCGTAAAGAAAATATTAATTTAGAAATATTTAAAGACTTAGATGAAAAAAGACGTATTTTATTGCAAGAGGTAGAGCAGTATAAAAGTCATCAAAATACTGTATCAAAACAAATCCCAGAGTTTAAAAAGCAAGGTAAAGATGTTTCTTCTGTAATGGAAGAAATGAAGAACTTATCAAATAAAATAAAAGATATGGATATAGAAATAAAAAAAATAGAAGAAGAATTAAATGATTTTTTACTTACCATTCCTAATATACCTAATCCATCAGTTCCTATGGGAAATTCAGATGATGATAATGTTGAAATAAGAAAATGGGGAGATCCTACGGAGTTTGCTTTTGAGCCAAAACCTCATTGGGAGATAGGTTCAGACTTAAATATTATTGATGCTGAAACAGCAGCAAAAACTACGGGTGCAAGATTCACTATATATAAGGGTTTAGGAGCAAGACTTGAAAGAGCATTAATTAATTTTATGTTAGATTTACATGTTGATAATCATGGATATACAGAAGTACTACCTCCTTTCTTAGTTCATAGGAGAAGTATGATAGGTACAGGACAATTACCAAAATTTGAGGAAGATGCATTTAAAGTAGAGGGATCAGATTATTTCTTAGTTCCAACAGCAGAAGTACCTGTTACAAATATGTATAGAGAACAAATATTAGATGGAAAAGAACTTCCTATAAAGCATTGTGCCTATACGGCTTGTTTTAGAGCAGAAGCTGGTTCAGCAGGAAGGGATACAAGAGGTTTAATAAGACAACATCAATTTAATAAAGTAGAATTAGTAAAATTTGTAAAACCTGAAGATTCATATGAGGAGTTAGAAAAACTTACGAAAGATGCAGAAGAAGTATTGAAATTATTAAAAATACCATATAGAGTGGTAAAAATTTGTATAGGTGACTTAGGGTTTACTGCTGCAATGAAATACGATATAGAAGTATGGATGCCAAGTTATAATAGATATGTAGAAATAAGTAGTTGTAGTAATTTCGAGGAATTTCAGGCTAGAAGAGCTAATATTAGATATAAAGATAATGTCAAAGATAAAGCACAATTCATTCATACTTTAAATGGAAGTGGTGTTGCTATAGGAAGAACTACAGCAGCTATATTAGAGAATTTTCAACAAGAGGATGGTAGTGTCATTATTCCTGAAATACTAAGAACGTATATGAATGGAAAAGATATTATAAAATAATTAGAGGTAAAATTGAGAGATTCCTTCTAAGGACCTGAATTTTTTCCTTTCAATGAAGCGCGTGACTCTTGTGGGAATAAGAGTCAGAATTTGAGTAATAATAGTTTGTCTAGATTTAGGGGTAAACATATATATGTTCACCCCTAAATTTATGCTACAATCATTACTCACACCCTGGGTATAAAGATTCAATGATTTTAAAAGCCTCATCATCTACAACTTTGTAAACAATTTCTAATCCATTTCTTGTTCCTTCTATTATACCTGCTGATTTCAATTTTCCAATATGCTGTGATACGGTTGATTGAGGTATACTTAGACAACTTTGTATATTTGAAACTTTACAAGTTTCTTGTTTTACTAATCCATGCACAATACACAATCTTACCGGATGGCCAAGAACTTTTAAAATATCTGCTGTTCGATTATATTTTGATACATCCACAAAAATCACCTCATATTCTTCAAGTAAGTTTAATATATATAAATATTATAATACACACTAATAGTATACTCAATAATAATATAAAAATTTATAAAACAAAAGCACTTATAGATTTTATTTTTGCTAGACAACTGGTTCAATAAATGATATAAAGATAATTAATGATTTTATTATAAAGGAGGTAGGAAAATGTTTAAATATCTTTCCTCTATAGGTTTTAAGAGTTTAAAAAACAAGAAGTCCTATAGTAAACTTGTAGATTTAGCAATACTAGAACCAACAGAAAAATACATTTCTAATTTTGGAAAAGATACAATAAAAATGGAAGTTATAAAAAAAGTTGGCAATAGAATTAATATTATGATTCGTGGTGAAATAGATGAATCAGAAGACAATATAATTGATTTAGTGATTCCCTATTATATAAGTAAATATATGATAGATACAAGCGAAATAGATATAGAAAAATTAAATGATAAAGAGGAATACTATGTTACATGTGAAGAAACAAATACGGGGATTCCAATTACTTTTTATCTCCAAAATGTTGTTGATTATTTAGATGTAGAAAACAAAAAAAATATTTATATTGAAGGAATAAATTTAAGTGGTTTTTGCGAAGATGGTTATATACTTCTGCCAATTGAAAAGGATGAAATTGAAGAATTATTAGATGAAGAAGAAGAAGAGTTTAGAATGGAATTATTGAAGGCTGCAAGAGACGGCGATGAAGAAGCTATAGAATTACTAGCTTTAGAAGAAGAAGAAACAAACGAAATTATCGAAGATAGAATAAAAAATGAAGATCTATTAAGTATAATTGATGGGTATTTTATGCCTTATGGAATAAAAGGGGATGAATACTCTATACTTGCTACCATAAAAGAAATTGAAATAGTAAAAAACGATGTAACAGGAGAAGAAGTGTATTTATTAGGAATAAAATGTATAGGGTTAAAAATGGAAGTTTGTATTAATAAAGAGCAACTAGTAGGTGAACCGGCAATTGGAAGAAGATTTAAAGGTATTGTATGGTTACAAGGTATCGTTAATTTTAGTGAATAAGAACAAAGTGGCTTCATCCATTCTAAATTACAGAACATTTAAGGGAAGTTACTTTGTTCTTTACATATAAAATTTTTTAAACCAATTTTTCTTTCTTAAAAAAGTACTTACTTACTATAGAACAAAGTAGATAATATTATTGGATAATAATATTATCTATTTCATTCCAAAAATCAGAGATTTTAGGGGATGATAAATCTTCTCTAATGGGAACTTCAATGAAGGGTATTTCTATATTAATTTTTTCTAGTTCTTCAGCTAATATCTCAGATAAAATGCCAAGTTGCTTAGGGTAGTTTAAAGGGGTATTGTCTGATTCAATTATGGATTCTGTGTGATATTTATTTTCTTTGTGCTTACCCCAATATACACTACAGGTAGGGCTTCCTTGAACGCCCAGAAAAGCCAACAAATCGTGTTTGTTTTCAACCAGTTCTTTAACCATAAGTAAATCTTTATTTATTAGATTGACACAATTTGTTTTAAACATAACATTATTATACTGTTCTCTTCCTTGAGGATTTCTTATATAACCCATAACCATAAACTCAGGACAAGGTAATTGGATAATGGCTATGTTTTTTTCTAGAAAGTAAGAGCATATTTTTTTTGGTAAATAGAAATTCTTACCTAAAATATGAACACGACAATGTGGATTCAATAAGCAATGGCTAAGAAGAACAAATCGTCTTTGTTTTTTTGACATAGAATCACCTCTAATCTAGTATAACCTTAAAATAACTACATAAACATAAAAAAAGTTGGCTTAAAAAACTTTTTAAATCATAATAAATAAAAAAAGAATAATTGATAAAAACTATTCTCTAGCTAATTTTTTAGAAAGAGGTGCTTTTATGCGAATTAGAATAGGGTACGTTGCAATATCATTAAATCTACCAAAAGTAACATCTTCTAGCACAGTTACCTTTAGTCATTATAGTAAATTACCTATAGAAGATAGATTAAACAAATTAAAAAAGGTAACAGCGTCTAACTTAGATGATTTAAAAACAATTATAGAATATAATATAAAGAAAAACTTTCACTTTTATAGAATGACCTCAAAGGTAGTTCCACTGGCAACTCATCCAGAAGTAAATGACTGGCATTATCTAAAATACTTTGCTCCAGATTTTAAAATAATTGGAGATTTAATTAAAAAATCTGATATGCGTGTAGATACTCATCCAGATCAGTTTGATGTTATTAATTCTCATAGAGAGGAAGTGTTTAAAAGTACAGTCGTTGATTTAATGTATCATAATGATATTTTTGAAGCTATGGGTATTAATCATCCCAAAATGATCATTCATGTTGGAGGAAGCCATGGGGGTAAGGAACTAGGAAAAGAACGATTTATAAAGAATTTCAGAAGAATGCCACAGGAAATTCAAAGTAAAATCATACTAGAAAATGATGATAAAATATATAATATTATAGATGTATTAGATATTTGTAAGGCATTAAAAATACCTATGGTATTAGATGTCCATCATCATTTATGTAATGGTAGTAAAGAAATAAAATTAGAAGAGTATATAGAAGAAATATTATATACTTGGCAGAATGAAAGTCTTGTTCCTAAAATCCATATATCTTCTCCTAGAGAACACGAATTAGACAGGAAGCATTCAGATTTTATAAATATTGATGATTTTATTAAAGTAATTGAAGTTTTTAAACCTTATAATAGGGATTTCGATATAATGTTAGAAGCTAAGAAAAAAGACTTAGCACTTATTAAGTTAGTAGAAGATATAAAAACAAGTCAACCACAATGGATATGGGAAGATGAATCAACATTAATTTTTTAAATATTTCTAGATTTAAGCTTTACAGCACTATAGTATATAATTATAATTAAATTTGAAAAGTCAATAGTTAAGGAGTAAAAAATGAGACTGAGAAATGTAAAAGGCGCAAAAGAAATATTAGAAAATCATACTAGAATTTTCGAAGAACCTTGGTTAAACAAAGGTCAATGGGCTAAAGTATTTGATAATAAGAATCCTATACATATTGAAATTGGTATGGGAAAGGGACAATTTATTAGTACGTTAGCTAATAATAATCCTAATGTCAATTATATTGGTTTTGAAAAATATTCTAGTATTGTTGCAAAAGCAATTGAAAACTTAAATAATGTTAAGAATAATAATCTTGTTTTGGTAAGAACAGATGCTCAGAAAATAGATGAAATATTTTCTTTAGGCGAAATTGAGAGAGTTTACCTGAATTTCTCTGATCCTTGGCCAAAAGATAGACACTATAAAAGACGATTAACTTATAAAGATTTTTTAAATAAATACAGTAAGATATTAACAAGGGATGGAGAAATTCATTTTAAAACAGATAATAAAGATCTTTTCAATTTTTCATTAGAACAACTAGAAGAATGTAAATGGCAATTAAAAAATGTTACATATGATTTGCATAATACAAATATTAAAAATAATGTAATGACAGAGTATGAAGAAAAATTTTCAAAAATGGGCATTCCCATCTGTAGGTTAGAAGCTAATAAATAAATAGGTCCCTGAAACAATTATATTTTATTGGAATATAATAATATAAGAAATGGTTAAGAGGCTTAATTATGAAAATGAGGAACAAAATTTCACATAAGATAGCTCATATGACTTATGGTAAAAAAGGTTTTAATAAAACACCAGCTAGTATATCTAAAATCCTTGAAGATGTAGATGAAGTTATAGAAGATGTCTTCAAGACTTTAAAAAAAGACAAAAAAAAGTAAAGGAAATTTTTCCTTTACTTTTTTTATAAAAATTCTATTAAAATACTCAGGGATGCAAAAATAAAAATACAAATGTATATATGTATTGTAACAATTTTATTTTTTTCCTTTGAAAAAGTAGTAATTTCAGGAGCATCAACTTCAGATTTAATTTTAGGATTAAAAATAGATTTAATATGATTAAGTCTATCATTATATTTAGCTAACCCATAAAAAATAAATAAGGCAATAGGTGCTGTAAATAGTAATAAAATAAAAGTAATTATAATTCCAGAGATTACTTCAACATTACCAGTTAACTCCGTTGTCTCAGCTAATTCTGTTAATTCAATGTTAGACAATGCTCTTAATAGTAAAACAGGAATAGTATTAATTACAAAATGAGCAAGTATTGATGAAAAAATGGAATCAGTTACTTCAACCAATAGAACAAAAATAAATCCTAAAACAATGGCATATAGAAATTGATTAATATTCATATGAATCATTCCAAAAATTAAACTGCTAAGTAATGTTGCTTTTAATATTCCAAATTTACGATAACTATTATATAAAATGCCTCTACATAAGATTTCTTCTGTAATTGAAGGTAATACAGCAATTAATAATATAGCAATAAAAAAAGGTATCTCCGTAAGGTTAACTAGCGTACCTTCAATATGATTTGTAGCAAATAATTGAGAGAGTAAATTAATAAACCAACCTACAGGAAGAATAAATAAACTAAAACCAATAATAGATATTATTTCGTATAAAGTAATGGGTTTAATTCTTAGTAAGGCCTTCAAATTTTTGTTATTAATAATTAAAAAAATTAAAATAGGCAATAATAAAAATCCTAATTGAGGTATTAGTATTCTATAATAAATATCATCATTTAGATTAAATAATCTTAAAATATCAGAATAAAAAAATGAACCGATAATACTTATTAAAAAAATGGTTAATGTAAATCTATTAACTTTAATAATTTCTTTCATGTAACAACCTCCTTATTCTAGTTTATGATAAATAGTATAGCAGAAAGACTAATAATTTAAAATAGTTTCTATATAATAGATGATGGGTTTAAAAATATTTTAAGGTTTACCACTATGTAGTATTAAAAAATAAAAAAAGTTTATAATAAATAGTAGAAAAAACAAAAAAACGTTGACCATATTGATATATTGTAATATAATAATATTAAGAAGAGTAATTTTTTTATTTTAAGGGAGGAATTTATTATGTCATTAGCATTTACAGATTCTAATTTTGAAAATGAAGTTTTACAATCCAATGTTCCTGTTTTAGTTGACTTTTACGCAGATTGGTGTGGACCTTGTAAGATGATGTCTCCAGTTATCGATGAATTAGCTAAAGAATTTGAAGGCAAAGCTAAAATTGGCAAGTTAAATGTAGATCAAAATGGTGTTATCGCACAAAAATATAAAGTTATGAGTATTCCAACAATGCTTGTAATTAAAGATGGTCAAGTAGTAGACACAATTGTTGGCGCTGTACCTAAACAACAAATAGAAGCAAAAATTAATGCACATGTGTAATCTTAAAAAAGAAACTTCATTCTAAAGAGAATGAAGTTTTTTTAGCTATTGTTTCAGAGTATATCGGGGCTTTTGTTTTCTAACTTTTTATTTATTAATTTATTGAATAAGTAATTTAGAACTGCAAAAATAGGAACCCCTAAGAACATGCCAACTACACCAAATAAAGCACCACCTATAATGATAGAGAAAATAACCCAAAAGGGTGTAAGGCCAGTAGAGTCCCCTAAAATTTTTGGACCGAGGTAAAGGCCATCAAATTGTTGTAATGCAAATATTATGATTGCAAACCAAAAAGCTTGCATTGGATTTATTAATATAAGTATTAAGATTCCAGGGATTGCACCAATAAATGGACCGAAATACGGAATCATATTGGTTATTCCAATTATTATGCTTAACAATAGGGAATATTCAATTCTAAAAATAATTAATATAATAAAACATAAAATACCAATAATTAAAGAATCCAAAGCCTTACCAATTACAAAATTAGAAAAAATTCTATGAGACTCTTTAAAAATTATAATTAAATTTGACGCTTTTTCTTCAGGAAAAAAGGCATAAATAATCTTTTTGCTTTTTACTAAAAATAATTCTTTTTCATTCATTAAATAAAAAGCAATAACAAAAGCCAGTATTAAGTTTATTAATCCGGTAACAATAGAAATTGAGAATCCATATAAAAAGGGTAAAAATTTTGTTAATGCTTTTCTAGATTCTTCTACTATATTTGGCAGGTAGCTATTAATTGTATTTTTAATTATTTCTACGTCAACGGTTGGATAATGTTCAAATATATGTTCAATAGTTGATTCAAAAAGTAAAGATGTATCATTAAATATTCTAGGTAGATTATTAACATTATCAATCATATCGTCTATACTTTTTGCAATCTGTGGAATAACATAGACTAGAGTTAAACCTAAAAATCCAATGACTATAATATATACGATTAAAATAGAAAGAATTCTTTTTAATTTTAAATTGTTTATTCTATACTTTTTTATGCCAAGGTTGGAAACAAAATTCTTTTCTACCCAAGTTATTAAAGGTAATAATAAATATGCAATTAAGAAAGCAATCAAAAATGGAGAAAGTACATTAATGATAGATCTAAAAACCCCTCTTGTTGCAGTCCAATTTCCAATGAATAAATAAAAAAGCATAGAAAAGATAATAACAAAAAAAGCATAGACACTAATAGTAAAATACTTTTTATTTGATTCAAATTTATTATTATTTTTATTCATAGTACTATCCTCCCGAAAAGCTTATAATAGTATTATAATGGTAAATTCTCAGAACATCAATGAAATATATGTAAAAAAAATCTAGTAATTATACTAGATTTTTCTCTTTCTCTAATGACGTGCTTTTTCAGTTATATCATTTAAAACTTCCCCAGCTTCATCTTCTAATATATATGTTTGTGACATGTCACCAAGAGAAATAATGCCTTTTATCTTATCATTATCTACTATAGGAATTCTCTTGATCTGATAATCTGACATTAAATCAATAACATGATCAATATCATCTGTTGGTGTTGCTGTAATTACCTTTGTTGTCATTACATCCGATGATTTTAGAGTGTTTATATCTTTGTCAGAGGCAATACCTCTTATTACAATATCTCTATCCGTAATAATGCCTTTAAGGGTGTTGTTATCAATAACTAAAATGGAACCTACGCCAGTTGACTCCATCATTTTACATATTTCTTTTACACTTGTATCAGTACAACAACTTATTATTTCAGTAGTCATTATCTCTTTTGCTAACATAGTTGTCCTCCTATAATAAAAAAATAAGGTTTATAAGATACTTATTTAGTATTAGAAAAGATACTATTTTTATTCAGATAAATCCATTCTAATATGATGGAGTGCAAATCTCAAATTAAAATATAGCATAAAAAATTTGACAATGTCTATAAAGAATAGTTAAATAGTATATATCAAAAATAAGGAGGTATTTTTTTGACAAAAATATCATGGAAACCTGGAAATATGATTTATCCATTACCAGCAGTTCTAGTTACCTGTGGAGATACTATGGATAATTATAATATAATAACAATTGCTTGGACAGGAACCATTTGTACTAATCCCCCAATGGTTTATATATCTGTTAAGCCAAATAGACATTCTTATGATTTAATAAAAAGAACCAATGATTTTGTCATTAATCTTACTACTGAAAGCTTAGTAAAGGAAGTAGATTATTGTGGCGTTAGATCAGGTAAGAATATTAATAAATTTGAAGCAACTAAATTAACCCCTGAAAAGGGAACAAAGGTAAAATCGCCATTAATTAAAGAAAGTCCTGTTAATATTGAATGTGTTGTAAAAGATATTATTAAATTAGGGTCACATGATATGTTTACAGCAGAGGTTGTAGCTGTTAATATAGATGAGAATTTTTTAGATGAAAATGGAAAATTCCACTTAGATAAAACCAAACCAATTTGTTATTCTCATGGAACGTATTTTGGGTTAAGCAAAGAGTTAGGTACATTTGGATATTCTGTGAAAAAGAAAAAGAAATCAAAGAACAAAGTGACTTAGTCTTACTTAATAGAATTTTTTACTTAATAGAAAAGAGAACTTTTCTATAAGTAAAAAATAGGTGTGCATAAGCACACCTATTTTATTTTTGATCAAACATGGATTGCATATTATTGAACTTTTTTTTCATACCTCTAACTGTTTTTTTATCCATATTGTCCATAAGCATTGCAGCTGAAGCACCAATTAAACTACCAAGAACAACACCTGTTGTAAATCTACCTTTCATATATAACTCTCCTTTATAATAATTGATACCATTAGTATTAAAAAATTAGTAGAAATTATACATTAAAAATGAACAAAGTGACTTATTTTTATTTAAACCAATTAAAGTAACCTTTAGTGAAGTCTCTTTATTTTTTTACTACAATTTATCCACACGAATAATAGGTTATCCCCAAAAAAACGGTGGATAAGTGACGAAAAATGGTGGATATATTAGTAAAACCTCTTTAAAATAAAAGGAATTTTTATCCACAAAATACAGGATAATTCGACAGCATTTTTAAAATATTAAACAAACATATCTAAATTTTAAATAAAAACCATTTACAAGAGTTAAGTTCATACTTTATTTCACAGGGTTTTTCTAAGGTGTCTTGGGCGATTGTACAGGCATATGTCCTAATAAGATTGCCTGCTATTTTCTCTTCTTTATGGTACAATATAGTTAAAACTTTAATTGTTTTAAGATATTTATCTTCTGTTTCAAGACGAAATTTTAAAGGCATTATGACGCCTTCAACATTAAAATAAGCAATCATATCAACGGGTTGCTTAACTACCTTCATGTGTATCACCTTTCCTAAAGTAAACTAGACATGATGGGATAATCTTTTATAGGCATACCACCTACGAAAGGTTCAATAGGTGCATTTAAAAAACTACCTCTAATAATTGATTGATTACCATATTTGTTCCTAATTAAATCAATAGAAGAATCTAAGCGTTGTAATTTTTCCCTTTTATCAATATCAAAAAAATTAAGCTGGACTTCTTTATTGGAAGTAATATTAGAGGCTCTAACACCTAGTTGCCTTATTGGTTGACCATCCCATAGTTCATTAAATAGATTACAAACGACCTTATAAATGTCATTGGTTATATTGGTAGAAAAAGTTAGCTTTTTTTGATGTGATGAGGATATAAAATCATTTGTTTTAATACTTATACTAATTAAATTGGTTAAATAATTGGCTTCTCTAATTCGCATACAAACAGATTCTGTTAAAGATAGAAGAATTGTTTTTGCAGTCTTACCATCTTCTACATCAAAAGAAATCGTTGTTGAATTACCGATTCCTTTAACATCTTCAGTAATATTAAAAACAGAAGAGTCTTCCTTTCCATTAGCATAATGCCATATTAATAGGCCATGGCTTTTAAAATGGGTATAAAGCAGGTCAGGATCAGACTTTGCTAGATCACCTATTGTATAAATACCGAATTTGAATAGTTTTGGAGCCGTTGCTTTTCCTACCATAAATAAATCTTTTACAGATAATGGCCACATTTTTGAAGGTATTTCATCCGGGAAAAGGGTGTGAACCAAATTAGGTTTTTGAAAATCAGAAGCCATTTTAGCTAATAGTTTATTAGTAGAAATGCCGATATTAACCGTAAAACCCAATTCATTTTTTATTCTGTTTTTTATATGATTTGCAGCTAGTAAGGGAGAGCCAAAGTGTTGTTTCATATTGGTATAATCAAGAAAACATTCATCTACGCTATATCTTTGTATAAAAGGAGAATAATCTTTTAAAAGCTCTATCATAGCATTACTACATTGTAAATATAGAGCATAATTAGGAGGAATAATTTTCAAATCAGGACATTTTTTTAAAGCTTCTGTTAAAGGTTCTCCAGTTTTAATATTATATTTTTTTGCAGGTATAGATTTTGCCAAGATAATACCACGCCTTTTATCTATGTCTCCACCTACAGCAGAAGGGATAGAGCGCAAATCAATATCCATACCTTTTTGAAGAGCATAAGCAGCTTCCCAACTTAAATAAGCAGAATTAACATCAATGTGAAAAATAAATCTTGTATGCATTAGACCACCTCTAAATGTATTATATACGAACATATGTTCTAAGTAAAGAATAAAAAATTGGAAAGGAGAAGATTTACTTATGAATAACATCATATTAATTGGAATGCCTGGAGCAGGAAAAAGTACAATTGGCGTTATATTAGCAAAAACTTTAGGATATGGATTTTCGGACACAGATTTAATAATACAAAAAGAAGAAAATGAGTTATTACAAAATATAATTAACACTAAAGGACTAGAAACATTTTTAAAAATAGAAGAGGATGTAGTTAGTAAGATTCATTATGAGAACACAGTAGTTGCAACTGGAGGTAGTGTTGTTTATAGTGAAAAAGCTATGAGGCATCTTAAAGAAATAGGAAAAATAGTATATCTAGAGGTACCTTTACCAATAATAGAAGAGCGATTAAAAAACATTAAAACTCGAGGCATTGCTATGAAAATGGGTCAAGATATAAAAACGCTATACGAAGAAAGAATACCTCTATATGAGAAATATAGGGACATAAAAGTCAATGCTGGAAAAATGTTAATAGAACAAACCATAGAAGAAATCGTTAAAGAAATTAGTAACAATTAGTTACATAAAAAAAAATCTCTTGAATATAAAAATTATATACAAGTTTTTTACAAAGGTTGTATATTTGGATATAGCTGTACAAGATTTAGATAAATATAGCCGATATCTAGGGAGGGATTTTTTAATGATTAAAAACTATATTATTGATACAAATGTAATGATTCATGATCCGCACTTTATTTATAACTTTTCAGATAATAATATTATAATTCCTTTGCTTTGTATTGAAGAACTAGATTCTTTGAAAAGAAGAGAAGGAATTGTTGGCTTTCATGCAAGAAATGTGGCAAAGGAATTAAATAGAGTTATGGCTATGGGAGACATATCAAAAGGGATAACATTACCTAATGGAGGAACTATTAGAGTAGAACTAGATCAAATGCATACAGAAGTACTACCAAATGGAGTAGATTTCAATAAAAATGATTCCAAGATTATAGCAGTTGCTTTAAATTTAAGAAATCAAAATAAAACAATACCTACCATATTGATTACAAAAGATTTATATATGACCATAAAAGCAAGATCTGTAGGTTTAAAAGTAGAAGATTATAAAAGTGATAAGATAGAGACAGATAAGGTGTATAAAGGGTATATAGAGGTTACATTATCATCAGATGAAATAAATAAAATATACAATGGTGGATTAGATATAGAAAGCATAGAGGAGAATTTATATCCCAATGAATTTTTGCATATAAAAAGCTTGGATAAAGAGGGGCATGAAGTAATTGCAAAATTTGATGGGGGCAAAATAGTTCCATTAAAATATGCTCAAGATACTGCTTGGGGGTTAAAACCTATAAACAGAGAACAGAAAATGGCATTTGAATTACTGATGGATCCAAAGGTCCATTTTGTATCCATCACTGGTGGAGCAGGATCAGGGAAAACCATACTATCAACAGCTACAGCATTACAAAATGTAATAGAAACAAATCAGTATAGAAAAATTATATTTGTAAGACCTGTTATTGCAGCAGGAAATGATATAGGCTATCTGCCAGGAAATGAAAGAGATAAATTAAAACCTTGGATGGGAAGCTTTTATGATGCTATTGAAAATCTATCAGATATAAAGCATACCAAAAAAGGGCAAGAGAATGAAAAACCACAATTTACAGTAGAAGACTTTATAGAGCAATTTAGACAACAAGGGGTTATAGAAACCAAAACATTTACCTATATGAGAGGAAGAACCTTCAGTAACTCTTTAATTATTGTTGATGAAGCTCAAGAAATGACGCCGCATTTAGCAAAGTTAATGCTAACAAGAGCAGGACAAAATTCAAAATTTGTTTTAATTGGAGATCCAAGTGACAATCAAATAGACAATCATTATATAGATGCTAAGTCTAATGGGTTAGTATATACCATTGAAAAAATGAAACCATTTGATATAACAGGACATGTGACTTTGAATAGAGTAGAAAGAAGTCCATTAGCAAAAATAGCGGAAAGAGAAATGTAAGTTTTAAAACAAAAAGTAGAGATTTAAAGTGAATGAAGGGCTTTGAATCTTTACTTTTTTTATTGCTATAGGGAAATGAAATAATTTAAAATTAGGATAAGCTTTTTAGAACAAGTAAACCTTTAAAAATAAGTTTTAGAATATGTCAATATTTGATATAATATAACCAATGAAAAAAATTATATAAGACATGTTAACTCAGCTTATGTATCTTCTTCGTAAGAGAAAAAAGCTTTGTTGAAAAATTAGGAGGCACATATGAAAAGATTAGGCATTATAGGGGCAATGGAAGAAGAAATTGCTTTATTAAAAGAAAAAATAGACATAAGTAAAACAGAAGAAATGGCAGGTATGGTTTTCTATACAGGTACTATGAGAGACAATGAAATTATATTGGTTAAAAGTGGTATTGGAAAAGTAAATGCTGCCGTATGTACCCAAATATTAATTGATAAATATAATGTAGAAGCTATTATTAACACTGGAGTAGCAGGAGGAATAGCAGCTGATGTAAACATTGGAGATATTGTTATATCTTCAGATACAATGCAACATGATGTGGATGCTACAGGATTTGGTTATAAACTAGGAGAAATACCAAGAATGGAAACCTCTACTTTTAAAGCAGATGAAAAACTAATAGATCTTGCAAAAAAAGCAAGTGAAAAGGTGAATAAAAATCTAAAAGTATTTGTAGAAAGAATTGTTAGTGGGGATCAATTTATATCAAATGTAGAAAAGAAAAATATGATTTTAGAAGTATTTAATGGGTACTGTACAGAAATGGAAGGCGCAGCTATTGCTCAAGTAAGTTATCTTAATCAAGTGCCATTTGTAGTCATTAGGGCTATATCAGATAAAGCAGATGACAGTGCAGAGATTAACTTTAATGAGTTTGTATTAAAAGCTGCAGAGCATTCAAGTAATATGATTGAACTAATAGTAGATGAGATTTAAATAAAAATTTCCCTTTCCAAAGAAAATAGAATAGGTTATAATTAAAATGTAAAAATTTGGAAGGGGCGGAAATATGTTAGATGGGCTAATAAAAGGACAAGTTATAAATATAATAATTATTTTAGTGGGAATAGTAGGAATAATTGCGCTATTGATTTCCAATACTGTATATAGCACTTTACTTAAAGAAAGTAAAGATGTGGGATTTTCTGAAAGCAAATTATTGAAAAATATAAAGTTAAAATATGAAAATTGTTACAAACTAGAATTATATATTCACGAAGTAGAAGCATTTATTGATAAAAATTTATATGGAAAAAAAATATTCAAAATACCTATTTATTTTTGGGAAAATATTGCGTTAGAAACAATGTATATTTGTATGATATTAGGATTCTTAGGTAGCCTTATTAATGTAACTTATTATATACAAAATAATATACTGCCAATTATTAACGGGCTTATACCAGGAATAGTTGGTTTTACTATGGCGACTGTATTACTCATCATAAAAACTTTTGTTGCTGTAGAAACTAAGAAGAACGTATTTTATTCTAATGTAAAGGATTACTTACAAAACATATTAAAGAATAAATTAGATCAGCAAAGTAAAAAAGAGGGTATTTATGAAGATTATAAGAAAATGGAAGAAATGGCAATTGAGAGTAGTAAAAATAAAAAAGATATCAGCAATAATAAGAAAGATAATAAGTCTTTTGATAACAATACTAGGCATATATCAAACTATGACAAGAAAAGTAAGTACAAATCAAAGGATATTATCGAAGAAGATTTTATAGATGATATCATAAATGAAATAATTGGATAGAAAAAAATACTAATAAAACCACTGTAAAAGTGGTTTTTACTAACTCACCTTAAGATTCGTTGAAAACATAATTTCCAAATCCTTGCAAGCAAGTTTGCAAATTACGCACCTTAAGCCTTTTACTTCGTAAAGAGCCTTAAGATTCGTTGAAAATATAATTTCCAAATCCTTGCAAGCAAGTTTGCAAATTACGCACCTTAAGCCTTTTACTTCGTAAAGAGCCTTAAAATTCGTTGAAAACATAATTTCCAAATCCTTGCAAGCAAATTTGCAAATTATATTTTCATATTAATCAAAATAATAGTTAATAATAAAAAAGGAATTATAGAGAAAAAAAAGAATAAGATAAATAGATATACTATTTATTTAAAAAACAAAGCAGTTGATAATAATTATTGTTATGTTATAATAGTTATTAGGAAGAATTTGTCATGACATAAATAATTTTAGCTAATAAAGAAGTACAAGATTCCATGGGACTTACTTACCCATTAAATAAAGGAAATAAAAAGGAGGATGACTTGATGAGCGTTAAATTACCAATTACTAACAAATATGGATTTTATGAAATTCGCTTAGAGAGTATTGGAGGTCTTGGAGCTAATATAAGTGGTAAGATTTTAGGTGAATTAGGTGTCTTAAAACTTGGATTAAATGCTTCAAACTTTGCTAGTTATGGTTCTGAAAAAAGAGGAACACCAGTAAAATCTTTTGTTAGATACTGTGCGGCAGATCAAGAAATCAAAATTAGTAGTCCAGTAGAGCAACCTCATATTCTTGGGCTTTTTCATAATCGTTTAGCAGGTAAAATACCTGTTATGGCAGGGATTAATGAAAACAGTATTGTTATAGTGAATACATCAGAGGATCCTGATACAGTGAGAGATCAACTTAAAATGCATGCAGGAAGATTAGTATGTGTTGATGCTTTACAAATTTCTATTGAAGAAAAAACAAGAATTAATATGGTTATGTTAGGTGCTATTGCAAAAGTATCCGGCTTTATCTCCTTAGAAGCAATGGAAGAAGTCGTTAAAGATACTATTGGTAAAAAATATCCTGCAGCATTACCAGGGAATTTAGCTGGTGTTAGAAGAGGATATGAAGAAATAAATGAAAAATTCTATGAGGCAGATGGCAAATATGACTATCAAGAGTATGCTGAAGTAAAACGTGACTGGGGATGGGACAATATGCCTATTGGTGGCCTTAACTATCTTCATGGAAGTACAGTAGATAATGATTTAACAGCTAGTAGGGAAGGTTTTGTACCTATTTTCCATAAAGATAAATGTATTAACTGTGGGTTATGCGATTCAACGTGCCCAGATATGGTTTACCAATTTGCTGAAGGGGAATTTAGAGGAAAACCAGCAATGGTTAATCTAGGACCAGATTATCATCACTGTAAAGGTTGTTTACGCTGTGTAGAAGTCTGTCCAACAGCAGCATTAACTGAAGGAAGAGAAAGAGAAGTGGATATATGGAAAGACCATATAAGAAACCAAGACTTAATTGTAGATAAAATGGAATTTGAGGATTCAGGTGCATATTCTATGCAAACAACAGAAAGCGAAGAAAGTTTAGATATATAATTAAACAAAAAAAACGTAAGGAGGCTATTGTTTATGGTAAAGAAACAAACAGTCGTTTTTGATAGTGGGAATGAGTTAGCAGCATATGCAGCAAAACAAATAAATTATCACGTAATGGGCTACTTTCCAATAACACCATCTACCCAAGTAGCAGAGCATTTAGATGCACTAAAGGCAGATGGAGAACATAATGTGGCATTAGTTCCAGCAGATGGAGAACATGGTGCAGCTGGGATTTGTTATGGTGCATCAGTTGGTGGAGGTCGTGTATTTAATGCAACATCAGCCAATGGTTTGCTGTATGCCTTAGAGCAATTACCTGTTCAATCAGGAACGCGTATGCCTATGGTAATGAATGTAGCATGTAGAACAGTATCAGGTCCTCTTTCTATAAAGGGAGATCACAGTGATATTATGTATACATTAAACACAGGATGGGTTATTTTATTTGCATATACCCCTCAAGGTGTTTATGATATGAACATATGTGCACTTAAAATAGCTGAAAAATTAAGTTTACCAGTTATTGTTGCTTATGATGGTTTCTTTACAAGTCATCAAAAAAGAAGAGCGGAAGTATTTGCAGAAGATAAAGATGTGTTAGATTTCTTAGGAGAATACAAGCCAGAGCACCATGCACTAGATCCTAATAAACCATTAACATTTGGTTCTTATATGAATGAGCCAGACCTTATCAATAATAAATTCCAATTGCATTTAGCAATGGAAGAAGCTAGAACAGTTGTGCCTGAAGTATTAAATGAATATGCCGCATTATCAGGTAGAAGTTACAATGTGGTTGAAGGATATAATATGGAAGATGCAGAAGCTGCTATATTTGTACTTGGGTCAAGTTATGATACAGCAAAACAAGCAGTTGATGAGTTAAGAAAAGATGGTAAAAAGGTAGGGGTATTTACAAGCAATGTATTAAGACCTTGGCCAAAAGAAGATTTATACAATATGTGTAAAAATGTAAAAGCGATTCTAGTTGCAGACCGTCAAGATAGTTATGGTGCTGAAGGCGGTAATATGACATTAGAATTGAAAGCAACTTTACAAGATTATAAAGCAAATATAGATGTTGTTTCACGAGTATATGGATTAAGTGGGAAAGACTTCTATGTAGAAGATGCAATAGCTATGTTTGAACAAGTATTAGAAATAGCAAATAGTCAAAAAGTAGAAAGTCGTTTTGATTATTATGGACACTACAAAGGAACTGAAGGCTATAATCCTGAGCAATTCTTTAATCCAATAACGAAAGAAGAATCATCACCAGGTCTTACTTCAGTTGAATTAGATCCAGAAACTGGACGCTATAAAGTAAAAGGTGGATTACCAAAAGATGCAACAAAAATGCCAAAAAGATGGGCACCTGGTCATGGAGCTTGTCCTGGTTGTGGTATTCCAGTTAATATCAATCACTTATTAAAAGGAATAGAAGGCAATGTGGTTCTATTATTCCATACAGGTTGTGGAATGGTTGTAACAACAGCTTATCCAAAATCATCATTTAGAGTAACTTATATTCATAACTTATTCCAAAATGGTGCAGCTACTTTATCAGGAGTAGTAGAAGTATTTGAAGAAAAACAACGTCGTGGTGAAATTCCATCAGGAGATGACTTTACATTTGTAATGGTTAGTGGTGATGGTGGACTTGATATAGGTATGGGACCAGCCATTGGTGCAGCCCTTAGAAATCATAAAATGATTATTATGGAATACGATAATGGTGGTTATATGAACACAGGATACCAATTATCCTATACAACACCAAGGGGTGCAAAAACATCAACATCTCATGTTGGTCCAGCACAACAAGGTAAATTAAATTTCCATAAAGATACACCAATGATTATGGCAGCTACCCATATTCCATATGTAGCAACAGTGTCTGAAAGCCAACCAGCTGACTTTATTAAAAAAGCAGCTAAAGCACAAAAATATGCTAAAGAACATGGTTTAGCATTTATTAAAGCATTATCTGCATGCCCACTTAACTGGGGAGATAATCCAAGATATGAACGTAATGTTATAGATGCAGGTGTTAACTCTTGTTATCATCCATTGTTTGAAATAGAGCAAGGTGTAACAACATTAACTTATAATCCTGAAGATCGTAATAAAAAAATATCAGTAGAAGAATTCTTTAAAATGATGGGAAGAACAAAACATCTTCTAAAACCAGAGAACAAAGAAGTATTAGACGCAATTCAAGTAGAAGTAGATAGAAGATGGGAAAGACTAAAAGCAATGAGTGAGAATCCAGTATTATAATATAATAAAAAAACTGTCTTAGAAGTCTGAGACAGTTTTTTTAACAAACAATAAAAACCTTAAAATAAGTCCCATTCATTTAAAGAGTACTGTATATAAGGTACATAGGTATAAATAAATTCTAGAAAAATCAAAATTATTCACAGGTAGATCAAAAAATATAATATTAAAAATTCTAAAGTGAAGATAGGAGCATTTTAATATGGAAATAAAACATTTTTTTATGAGCGATGAAACAGAATGGGAAGATTTAGGAAGCGGTATAAAAAGAAGAATTGCTGCATATCACGAGAATCTTATGGCAGTAGAGATGACCTTTGAAGAGAATTCTGTAGGCCCAATCCACTCTCATCCACATGAACAAATCTCCTATATATTAGAAGGTGAATTTGAATTTACAGTTGGAGATGAAAAAAAAGTAGTAAAAGCAGGAGATTGTACTTTTAAAGAGCCAAATATTCCTCATGGAGCAGTTTGTCTTAAAAAGGGGCGATTAATAGATGTTTTCACGCCACACCGCCAAGACTTCTTAAAATAATAAGAAATAAAATTAATTAATAAGAGGGCTATTTTCGGAGATTAAACGGAAATAGCTCTCTTGACATTGTTATAAAGGTTATGTACCCTAAAAGAAATAAAAAGGGAGGGGATGTATTGGATCATAGAAAATTGTTTCTTATAATAAGATATATTGCTATATTCTTTATGATTTTAAGTATAACGCTGAATGAACAGAATACTATAGGTTACGGCGCTGTTATATTTATTTTAGTTTTTATAATAAATGGACAAGTAAGATTTAATTACTTATCAAAAAGGGTATTCATATTAGGCTCTTTTTTTATTGAGTTACTTATATTGTATTATTGCTATAAAGAGTATGGTGGTATCATAATATATTATTATTTACCTACAGTTATAGATACAGCGTATTTGCTTTGTAAACCCTTAAATTATAGTGTGTACTTCTTAGGAAGTGTAAGCATTGTTTTACAGGGACTCAGATCTTCTAGGCCCTTAAATCACGAAACTTTTCTTATAGGTGGTGTTTTAGTACTTATTCTTTTATTAAGTGAATTTATAAAGGGAGAGTATCAAGAAAAAGTAAAAGCTCAAACGGTTTATGATCAATTGCGAATTTCCGAAGATAAGCTTAAAAAAGCTTATTTGGATTTAGAAGAGTACGCCAGTTCAATAGAAGAATTAACACTTCTAAAAGAGCGAAATAGAATTTCAAGAGATATTCACGATAGTGTAGGTCATAGCTTATCAACTATTATTATTCAATTAGGTGCCATTGAAAAACTGGCCAACGAAAGCCAAACAAGTATTAAAAATATGTCGGAGAATTTAAGGGAGTTTGCTAAGAAGAGTTTAGAAGAAGTTAGGGTAGCTGTAAGAGAACTTAAACCTAAGGATTATGATCAATACGAAGGCATATTAGGTGTGGAAGAATTAATAAAGAATTTTAAAAAACTTTCAGGTGTAGATGTTAGACTAAAGGTATCCAAAAATACTTGGAAGCTTTCTTCTGATCAGTTTGGTGTAGTGTATAGAATCGTTCAAGAGTTCCTATCTAATTCTATTAGACATGGCAAGGCAAAGGTTATTGATGTATTTATGAACTTTAGAGAAGATAAGTTGATTATGGTATTAAAAGATAATGGTATAGGAACGGATACAGTAAAGGCTGGAATGGGGTTAAAGGGCATTCAAGAAAGACTTATGGAGATTGGGGGGGATGTGGAATACAGTTCCCAGACAGGTAAGGGCTTTTATATGAAAATTGATATTGATAGGGCTGGGGGTAATACATATGAACAAAATAAAGGTATTGCTAGTAGATGATGAAAAATTGATAAGAGATGGACTAAAAATTATATTAGATACCTATGAACAGATTAATATAGTTGGTTTATGTGAAAATGGAGAAGATGCCTATAGTTTTTGTGTTGAGACAGAAGTAGATGTGGTATTAATGGATATTAGAATGCCCATATTAAATGGTGTAGATGCAACAAAAAAAATAAAGGAAACAATGCCGCAAATTAAGGTATTAATTCTTACAACATTTAATGATACAGAGTATATTTATGAAGGCTTAAAATATGGTGCATCTGGCTATATGCTAAAAGATAGTGCCTATGATCTTATTGTGGATAGTATCGTTGCCGCGCATAAAGGAAATGTGGTTGTTCATCCTGATGTAGCAAGTAAAATAATTGAAAACAATGGCTTTGTAAAGCAAGAAGCAGTTGACTTGGAATGTAATTTAACAGAAAAAGAAGTATTAATCATTAAAGCAATTGCAGAAGGGCTTACAAATAAAGAAATTGGTGAAAAGTTATTTTTATCGGAAGGTACCATTAAAAATAATGTTAGTACCATATTAGAAAAGTTAGAGTTAAGAGATAGGACACAAATTGCTATTTTTGCTTTTAAAAGTCATATGGTTTAATGAGGGAAAACAAGGCTATATTTAAGGTCTTGTTTTTTTACTTTATAGGAAATTTCTATTTCCTATAAAGTAAAAAAATTGATTAAATGCGCTGCATTTTTCTAACACAGTTAGAAAAAGCTTGATGCGCAGGAACAATATGACTTCGAATAAGCGATTAATAAATGTTTTTGAGAGTGACGAAGTCACTTTGTTCTACAAAAAATTGGATAAAAAAGTGACTTAAGTCATGGTGTATCATTACTTCTAGCAATGGGAATTTGGAATTATTTAGTAGTATAATAATAAAAACAACTTAAAAAAGGGGCGGTTGGCATGGCAATAATAGAGGTTAAAAATATTACAAAAAGATTTGGAAATAAAATTGTTTTAGACAATGTTTCATTCAATATTCATAAAGGAGATATTTATGGTTTGATTGGACCTAATGGAGCAGGCAAATCTACATTAATTAATATTATGACAGGGGTTTTAGAAAGCCAAGGTGGAGATATCATCATTGATGGTTTTTCTATAAAAGAAAACCCATTAGAAGCTAAAAGAAGAATTGGCTTGGTACCACAAGAAATTGCCTTAATGGAAACAGTATCCGCATATGAAAATTTAGAGTTCTTTGGTGCTTTATATCATTTAAAAGGACCATTACTAAAAAAAAGAATTACAGAGGTATTAGAACTTACTGGATTAGAGGAAAAAAGAAAAGAAAAAGTTAAAAAGTTTTCAGGAGGTATGAAAAGACGACTCAATCTTGCAGTTGCCTTATTACATTACCCAGAGATTCTTATTATGGATGAGCCTACAGTAGGGATTGATCCACAATCTCGAAATCATATATTTGAATTTGTTAAAAATATCAACAAAGAAAAAGGAACAACTATTTTATACACATCTCATTATATGGAAGAAGTAGAGCTATTGTGTAATGAATTGTTTATAATGGACTTAGGAAAAGAAGTTGCTAGTGGAGAAAAGCAAATGGTGAAATCTTTAGCTGGAGGCAATAGTAGGATTCAACTAAAAACCTTTGGTGCTACAAGGGAAACAGAAAAATCACTAAGAGAGTTAAAAGGTGTTAAAGCTTGTCAAATAGAAGAAGACAGTATTGTTCTAATGATAGAGGATAAAGAGTTTCAATTAGAAGTTCTTTTAAAGATTTTAGAGCAAAAGCAGATTAAAATAAAGGGGATTAATTTTCAAGAACCTTCATTAGAAGAAGTATTTTTATCATTAACAGGAAAAAGTCTTAGAGAGTAGGTGGGGGAATGAGAGCATTAGCATATATAAAATTAACTTTGCGAGACATATTTAAAAATTTTCCATTGCTGTTTTTAAGTTTAAGTGTTTTACCTCTTGGATTAGCAATTGCACTAGGGTTTTTCATGGACAGTACATCAACAATGCCTGAAATACCTAATATAAAAGTTGTTTTTATCGATGAAGATGAATCTATATTATCTAACGAACTAATTGAAATATTAACAAATGGAGAGAGTGACACTTTTATTCATATAGATGAAGATAGGTATAATTATGAAATCATTATACCAAGTGGGTATGAAGTTGCTATGGTAAACCACAAACCATTAAATATAGAAGTAAAGCTAGGGGAGAACGCTTCTAGTAATAATGCGGATATATTAATGAATGTAATTGATATATACAATGGAGAAATTCATAAGGGAATTATTATAAATAAGAGGCTGGAAGAACAGAATATTTCTGTAGAAACTAAGAATGATAAATTAATGGAGATCCAATTACAATTACAACAAATAAATGAACAAGAACTATTTACAACTAATTTGGTAGAAAGCAAAAAAATTTTTACAAGTTTTGAAAACTATTCTATTGCTAGTTATAGCTTTTCTTTTATGTTTTTGGTAATAATTTTCCTTGCAAGTAATTTTATGGAGAAGGACCTTGGCTTGTATAAAAGAATTAATGCAACGCCAATGACAAGAACCCAGTACTATAATTATTCTTTAATTAGTGGTGCTATTGGTATATTTATATTTAATATGGTATATGTATTGATTTTAAGAGTGTTAGGACTTTCTTTTCAAGGTAGATTTTTAGATTTGCTTATTATTCAAGTGGTAATGACTTTAGTAGCATCTGGACTAGTTGGGTTGTTATGGGCTTTTATGAACAAAAACAGTTCACTCATATTATTAAATACCATTATATTGGTACAAATGCTTTTTGGATATTTTCCTAAAGATTTACTAGGAGAGGGCTCCGTATTTTCTAGACTTTCATCATTCACTCCGGATATTCTAATTACAAGAACCATTAGTGGGTATATATTGCATGGGACTATTGAAAGGGTTATGCATTATCTAGTTATTTTATTAGGGATAGCCTTAATCTGTTATCTTATTGGACTAGTAAAAGCAAATATAAGATGGAGGAATGAATAATGAGCATAATAAGATTAGCATGGATTAATTATAAAAGAATGATAAAATCATCAGAAAATTGGTTAATGATGTTTTTATTACCAGTAGGTATTATTTTAATAACACTATTTACACAAACAAATGAAAAAGCAATAGATGCTACAGAAGCGGCTTTTAATATTGAAGATAATGGGTATTACGGGGAAGTATTGATTAATGAAATTGGCGTTTCCAGAAACATTTTTATTAATGATTATGAAGGAGCTATTTCATTACTGGAGAATAAAGATGTTAGTACTGTTTATATTATTCCAGAAAATTTTACACAAAGCTTGCAAAATGGGATCCTACCTACAATAGAACAGGTGAAAGATCAAGAGGGAAGGGGACCAATTGTTACAGAAGCTCTTATACAAGAATGGATTCATACAAAACTATACGAAGAAATATTAATTAATGAAGGGTTGATAACTAGTGCTAATGATATATCAGGCCTCGAGGTAACAGCTGTACCAATAGTGGAGAATAATTATGTTAATCCCAAATTAAGGGTAACAATGATTTTGATAATCTTTTATATTATATATGCATCTGCAGAAGTTTGTGGCCAGATGGGTAAATTAAAAAGTGATAATATACTATTAAGAGCAGCAACTACTTCTAACCCGTGGAAAAAAATTACAGGAAGCATATATATTGCACTATTTTTTATTGAAGTAAGTATATTTTTCTTAGTATTTATGGCAGCTAAGACATTTGGAAAGTTTCAAGTTGAAGCACCTTTTTATATGATATTAAGCATTATTTTAGCTGTATGTATTTCAATAAGTTTAGGATTTTTGTTATTAAGATTCGTAAAAAAAGCAGAAATAATAACCATGATATCTATTATTATAAGTATTGGAATGTTTTTTATAAGCTTAATGGGAAGTGGAAACGACACAAGTCAAGCATCTTGGATTATTAATAATTTGGCCAAATTTATGCCAATCTACTGGCTTATGGATATTGTAAACCATCTAAGACTATTTCCGGCGGTACCTATATTAATATTAATGGCTGTGGCAATGTTTACAGCAGGGAATATAAAAGGATCTAAAAAAGAATTAATAGAGAGATAAACGGGTAAGGAGATGCAAGTGACAAGGCATCTCTTTACCCGTACTTAATGTTGAATTGTATTTATTAGGACCAGTAGTTCTTTAAATTTATTAAATTAAATATAAAGTAATTAGGCAAATAATCGACACTTGTACTTATTAAAAGGCTAGATTATACGATAGAATATGTTAGAGATAGATGAATTAGAATAAGACGATATATGAATAAAAATTATATATAAGTGAATGATATAATAGGATAAATAAATGAAAAACATGGCAAATAACATGCATAATATTTCTTGACAAAAATATAATTACACTATATACTTTGATTATCAAACTATTTGGCAAACAAATAATAAAGGTGATGTAATGAATCATGTAAAAATAGTAGGCACAGGCAGTTGTGTGCCTGATAATATTGTAACGAATCACCAGTTATCACAATGGGTAGAAACAAGTGACGAATGGATTCAGTCAAGAACAGGCATACAAGAAAGAAGAATATCTAATGGCATTACTGCAACGGAGATGGGGGCACAAGCAAGTTTAAAGGCTATTGAAATGGCAGGGATTACCCCATCAGAGATCGAGCTTATTATTGTAGCAACCATGACACCAGATAATTACCTTCCTAATGCTGCTTGTGATATACAAAAATTATTAAAAGCAGAGAAAGCAGTATGTTTTGATTTAAATGCAGCTTGTTCCGGCTTTGTTTATGCTTATAATGTTGCAACACAATTTATAAAAACAGGAACCTATAAAACTGCCTTAATAGTTGGTACAGAAATCATGTCCAAATTGGTTGATTGGCAAGACAGAGGTACTTGCGTTTTATTTGGAGATGGTGCTGGAGCAGCAGTGCTTCAAAAATCAGATACAGAAGGGTTTGTAAAAATGGAAATGGGATCAGACGGTACTATGTCTGATGCATTAAAGTGTAAAACAAAATCACTAAATAATCCTTTTGTAAATAAAAACAACGAATCAGAGTATATTAGTATGGATGGGCAAGATGTATTTAAATTTGTATGTTCTACAATACCAAATAATATACTAAGTTTATTCGAAAATACCAATTACTCAATAAATGATGTATCCCACTTTGTTTTGCATCAAGCCAATAAAAGAATTATTCAAGCTGTTGCAAAAAGATTAGATGTGGGTATAGAAAAATTCTTTATGAACTTAGAGTATTATGGGAATACCTCAGCAGCTAGCGTACCAATAGCATTAGATGAGATCAACAGACAAAAGAAGCTTAAAGAGGGTGACTTAATTGTAATCTCAGGCTTTGGTGGCGGTTTAACTTGGGGTTCAGCCCTTATCAAAATATAAAACTAAAATTTAGGAGGAAATAAAAATGATATTTGAAAAAGTAAAAGAAATTATTGTAAAAGAATTAGGTGTAGATGAGAGCGAAGTAACATTAGAGGCTTCTTTTCAAGAAGATTTAGGTGCAGATTCATTAGATTTATTTGAATTAGTAATGTCTTTTGAAGAAGAATTTGGTGTAGAAATTCCAAATGAAGATTTAGAAGGTATTAAAACAGTTAATAACTGTGTAGAGTATATCAAAGCAAAACAATAATACAATTCAAGATAGAACTTTAAGAAAGGGGCTTAACGACATGCTTAGGTCTAGAATAAGTGAAATACTTAATATTCAATATCCAATCGTTCAAGGTGGTATGGCTTGGGTTGCTGAGCACAATCTTGCAGCAGGCGTATCTAATGCAGGAGGACTTGGTATAATTGCAGCAGCCAATGCACCAGTTGAAATTGTTCGTAATGAGATTAGAAGAGTTAAAGAATTAACAGATAAGCCATTTGGCGTTAATATCATGTTGATAAGCCCACATTCACCAGAGATTGCACAACTTGTTTGTGAGGAAAAAGTTCCTGTTGTAACAACAGGAGCTGGTAATCCTGGTAAATACATTGAAATGTGGAAAGAACATGGCATAAAGGTAATTCCAGTAGTACCATCCGTTGCATTAGCAAAAAGAATGGAACGTTCAGGAGCAGATGCTTTGGTTGTTGAGGGTTCTGAAGCAGGTGGTCATATTGGAGAACAAACAACTATGGTATTGGTACCACAAGTTGTAGATGCAGTTAGCATTCCTGTTATAGCAGCAGGAGGAATCGCTGATGGAAGAGGAATGGCAGCAGCATTTATGCTTGGCGCTGAAGGTGTTCAAATTGGTACTCGATTTATAGTAGCTAATGAATCAATTGTACATAGCAACTATAAGCAAAAAGTAATTCAAGCAAAAGATATAGATACAGAAGTAACAGGTAGAACCCATGGTCACCCTGTTCGTGCCTTAAGAAATAAAATGACAAGACAGTACAAACAATTAGAAAACGAAGGGCTACCATTTGAAGAGTTAGAAATACTAACATTAGGTGCTCTAAGAAAAGCTGTAATTGAAGGCGATATAGATACAGGGTCAGTTATGGCAGGACAAATTGCAGGTTTAGTAAAAAAAGAACAGTCGTGTAAAGAAATCATTGAAGAAATTGTTTCAGAAAGAGATATGTTATTCAAACAATTTATTTAGTTTTTTTTCGACAAATACTTTGATAATCAAACAAAAAGGTGATAAATATGAGTAAAATTGCTTTTGTTTTTCCAGGTCAAGGGTCTCAATATGTTGGCATGGGAAATTCTTTTTATGAAGAATTTACAGAGTCAAGAGAAATCTTTGATATAGCAAGTGAAGCATTACAATTAGATATGAAAAAACTATGTTTTGAAGAAAATGAGCAGTTAAATATAACAGAGTTTACACAACCTGCCATATTAACTGCTACAATAGCGACTTTAAAAGCATTAGAAACAGTAGGCATAAAGCCAGATGTGGTTGCTGGACTAAGCCTAGGAGAATATAGTGCTTTGGTTGCAAACAAAACCATTGACTTTAGAGACGCCGTTAAAGTAGTAAGAGCAAGAGGGAAATTAATGCAAGAGGCTGTTCCAGTAGGTGTTGGTACAATGGCAGCAATATTAGGATTGCCTAATGAAACAGTTGAAGAAGTGTGTAAAGGCATTAATGGTATTGTAGAACTTGCTAATTATAATTGTCCAGGTCAAATTGTCATTTCAGGTGAAAATGAACCTGTAAATAAGGCAGTGGAATTACTTAAAGAAGCTGGAGCAAAAAGAGCATTATTATTAAATGTCAGTGGCCCATTCCATTCGTCTTTACTACAGCCTGCAGGGGATCAATTAAAAGAAGTATTAGAGAATGTACAATTCAATAATATGGTTGTGCCTTACATAGCCAATACAACTGCAGAGTATGTAAATACCATAGATGATGTGAAGCCTTTATTAATTCAACAAGTATATTCATCTGTAAAATGGGAGCAATCCATTATAAAAATGATTGAAAATGGTGTGGATACCTTCATTGAAATAGGACCAGGAAAAACATTAAGTGGTTTTATTAGAAAAATAGATCGTCATAAAACAGTTATTAATATTGATAAGAGCAGTGACTTAAAAGATTTGCCAGAAAAGTTAGGAGGAGTAATATGTTAACTAATAAAGTGGCAATAGTAACAGGTGGAAGTAGAGGCATTGGAAAAGCCATTTCTTTAGAATTAGGCTCAAAAGGTGCTACAGTTATTGTTAATTATAACGGATCAAAGGATGCAGCGGAAGCTGTTGTGAACACCATTACTGAGAATGGTGGCAAAGCAGTTGCTTATCCTTGTAACGTAAGTGATTTTAATAGCGTAAAAGAATTTATAGAGAATATAGTAAAAGAATATGGCCAAATTGATATTTTAGTAAATAACGCAGGTATTACAAAAGATAATCTTTTGCTTAAAATGTCAGATTCAGATTTTGATGATGTTATAAATGTTAATTTAAAGGGTGCTTTTAACTGTTTAAAACACGCAAGTCGTTATATGTTAAAACAACGTTCAGGTAAAATCATTAATTTAACATCAGTTATTGGTATTGTTGGCAATATGGGTCAGGCAAATTATGCAGCTTCTAAAGCAGGGGTAATTGGCTTAACAAAATCAGCTGCAAAAGAATTGGCATCAAGAGGCATTACAGTAAATGCAGTTGCACCAGGCTTTATAAAAACAGAAATGACAGATGTATTAAATGAAAAAATTAAAGAAGCAACATTAGAAAAAATACCTCTTAATCGTTTTGGAGAAGCAGAAGAAATTGCTAAGTTGGTTTCTTTTTTAGCGTCAGATGATGCCAATTATATTACAGGTCAGGTTATTCAAGTTGATGGTGGAATGGTTTAGAGATGTTAGCTACTGGGGTGTTTACTCAAGGGCTATATAATCTGTTTGGCTGCCTTTCCTTTCAGCCGGTCGACGCCAAACAGATTATATAGCCCTTGAGTAAACGTTGACGTGGTGTCTGCGATAAGTGAATATATAAGTTTAATTGAGACGGTCTATAGATAGATATAATAAAGTAATTCAGAGTTTTTGTGTTCTTAGGAGGACGATAGTATGAAACAAAGAGTTGTTATTACAGGAATGGGTGCAATTACACCAATTGGTAATGATGTGGAAAGCTTTTGGGAAGGCTTAAAAGCAGGAAAAGTTGGTATTGATGCTATTACAAAATTTGATACAACAGAGTTTAAAGCAAAGTTAGCTGCAGAAGTTAAAGATTTTAATGCAGCAGATTATATGGATAGAAAAGAAGCAAGAAGAATGGATTTGTTTTCTCAGTATGCAGTAGCGGCAGCACAAGAAGCTATTAAAAGTGCAAACATCGATTTTGAAAAAATAGATCCTTTTAGATTCGGTGTAATGGTAGGATCTGGTATAGGTGGTTTAGGCACAATTGAAAATGAGGCATATAAGCTTAAGGAAAAAGGTCCTAATAGAGTATCGCCTATGTTAATACCACTTATTATTACAAATATGGCAGCAGGAAATATTGCTATTAATTTTGGATTAAAAGGAAAATGTAGTAATGTTGTAACGGCTTGTGCAACGGCGACACACTCTATTGGAGAAGCGTATAGAGCTATTCAATATGGTGAAGCAGATGCAATGGTTGCAGGTGGCACAGAAGGCAGTATAACACCATTAGGTATTGCAGGTTTTAATGCATTAACAGCATTAAGTACATCAACTGATCCATTAAAAGCTTCAAGACCTTTTGACAAAAACAGAGATGGATTTGTTATGGGTGAAGGTGCTGGTATTCTAGTTCTTGAGTCGTTAGACCACGCTCTAAATAGAGGGGCAAATATATTAGCAGAAATCGTTGGATACGGTGCAACTTGTGATGCATACCACATTACATCACCTTCAGAAACTGGAGAAGGTGCTGCTAGAGCAATGCTAATTGCCATTAATGAAGCGGGTATAAAACCAGAAGAAGTAAGTTATATCAATGCCCATGGCACAAGTACTTATTATAATGATTTGTTTGAAACAAAGTCGATAAAAGAAGTATTTAAAGAGAGCGCATACAATATTCCAATAAGTTCAACGAAATCTATGGTAGGACATTTACTTGGTGCTGCTGGTGGTGTTGAAGGTATTGCCTGTGTTAAAAGTATACTAGAAGATTTTGTTCACCCAACGGCAGGGTATGAAACAAAAGATGAAGATTGCGATCTAGATTATATTCCTAATGAAGGCAGAAAATGTACAGTGAATTATGCCATATCTAATTCATTAGGATTCGGTGGACATAATGGATCATTACTTTTTGCAAAATATAAGGGATAACAAAAAGTATAATAAATATTTGGAGTGATAAATAATGGAATTTAATCAGGTATTAGAGCTAATGAAAGCTTTTTCAGAGTCTGATATTCATACATTAAAATATGAGCATAAAGAGTTTAAATTAAAATTAGATAAAGAGTCAGTAGGTAAAAATATTGTTGTTACACAACAACAGCCTACTATGATGAGTACTGAGCCAATAGCAGCTCAATCAGTAGCTGCACAAGCGCCAGTGGTAACAGAAAACAAACTAGTGGCTCAAGTTGAAGAAAACTATAATATTATTAAATCTCCAATTGTAGGAACGTTCTATAGCTCACCAAGTCCAGAAGCTAAAGATTATGTAGAAGTGGGAAGCAAAGTTAAAAAAGGGCAAGTCCTTTGCATAATAGAAGCCATGAAGCTTATGAATGAAATAGAAAGTGAATTTGATGGAGAAGTTGTTGAAATCCTAGTTAAAAATGAAGGAATGGTAGAATTTGGGCAACCACTATTCAAAATCAAATAGTTAGGAGAACTAAAATGTTAAATATAAAAGAAATTCAAGAGATTATACCACATAGATACCCTTTTTTATTAGTAGATAAGATAGAAGAATTAACACCAGGAGAAAAAGCTGTAGGTATAAAACAAGTGACTTTTAATGAGTACTTTTTTGCAGGACATTTTCCTCAAGAGCCAGTAATGCCTGGGGTGTTAATTATAGAAGCTTTAGCACAAGTAGGTGCTGTAGCATTACTTAGTTTAGATGAATTAAAAGGTAAAATTGCTTATTTTGGTGGTATCCAGAAAGCAAAATTTAGAGATAAAGTTGTACCAGGAGATACATTACGTTTAGAAACAATTATCAGTAAAAGAAAAGGACCTGTGGGTTCAGGTACAGCCATTGCATATGTAAATGATAAGATTGTAACAGAAGCGGAGTTAACTTTCTTTGTAAAATAGATCTATAAGGGCAGAGTTAACAAATGGAGGTTTCAATATATGTTTAAAAAAATATTAATTGCTAACCGTGGAGAAATTGCTGTTAGAATAATTAGAGCTTGTAGAGAAATGGGTATACAAACAGTAGCTGTATATTCTGAAATGGATAAAGAAGCTCTTCATACACAATTAGCAGATGAAGCTGTATGTATAGGGCCAGCACCTGCTAAAAACAGTTATTTGAATATGGAAAACATTATTAACGCAACTTTACTTACAGGGGCAGAAGCCATTCATCCAGGATTCGGATTTTTATCTGAGAATAGTAAATTTGCTAAGATGTGTAAACAATGTCAAATAACTTTTATAGGACCTTCATCAGAAATCATTGATAAAATGGGGAACAAAGCAGAAGCAAGAAAAACAATGATGGAAGTTGGTGTGCCTATTATACCAGGCTCTAAAGAGCCTATAACAGCGGCTGAAGATGGTATAGACATTGCAAAGGAAATTGGATATCCTGTCATTATTAAAGCATCTGCTGGTGGTGGCGGTAAGGGTATGCGTATTGTTAATAGTGAAGAAGAATTTATAAATAGTTTTAAAATGGCTCAAAAAGAAGCAATGAACTCTTTTAGCGATGATCATATGTATATAGAAAAATACCTTGTTAATCCAAGACATATAGAGTTTCAAATTCTAGCAGACGAATTTGGTAATGTAATACATCTAGGAGAAAGAGATTGTTCCATACAAAGAAGACATCAAAAATTAATAGAAGAATCTCCTTCAGTCGTTATAGATGAAGATTTAAGAACAAGAATGGGTGATGCTGCCATTTTAGCAGCCCATGCTGTAAAATATACCAATGCTGGGACAATTGAATTTTTATTAGATAAAAATAAAGATTTTTATTTTATAGAAATGAATACAAGAATTCAAGTGGAACACCCTGTTTCTGAAATGGTAACAGGTATTGATTTGATAAAAGAGCAAATCAATATTGCTTTTGGCAACCCATTAGAAATAACTCAAAAAGATGTTAAGATAACAGGCCATGCCATTGAGTGTAGAATAAATGCAGAAGATCCAGACCATAATTTTAGACCTTCGCCTGGTACTATAGAAAATTTACATCTTCCAGGGGGGAATGGCATTAGAATTGATAGTGCATTATTCTGTGGTTATAAAATACCTCCTACATATGATTCTATGATTGCAAAATTAATCGTATATGGAAGAGATAGAGAAGAAGCTATAAAAAAATTAAGAAGTTCTTTAGGAGAATTTATTGTTCAAGGTGTAAAAACCAACATTGATTTTCAATATAAAATTATTAACCATCCTAAGTTCCAAGCAGGTAATGTGGATACACATTTTGTTCAAGAACTAATGAGTGAAGAGGAAAATTAAAAAAACCATCCTTTTCTGGAAGCTATTAATTGAGTTTATAATATGGATTGATCTATAAGAATGAAGGCGTGATTAGATGTTAAAGGAAATGTTTAAGAAAACTAAATATATTACCCTTTCTGAATATCATAAACAAGAGGTAAAAACCCACAAAGAAAGCACTGAAGCTGTGGACAATGAACCCAATATACCAGATGGTTTGTGGATAAAATGCAAAACTTGTGGCTCGGCTTTATACAAAGAAGATGTTCAAAAAGAAATACAAGTTTGTAAAAAGTGTAATTATCATTTTAATGTTGATGCTTATACAAGAATATCCATTATTATGGACGAAGGTAGTTTTAATGAATGGGATAAAGATTTAATAACAAAAAACGTATTAAATTTCCCTAATTATGAAAGTAAAATTACAAACCTTCAAAATAACACAGGTATCAACGAAGCTGTTGTTACTGGGGTTGGAGACATTAATGGTATTAAAACAGTAATAGCGGTAATGGATTCAAGATTTATGATGGGAAGTATGGGTGCAATCGTTGGAGAAAAAATTACTAGAGCAATTGAGAATGCAACAGCTATGAAGTTGCCTATCATTATTTTTACAGCTTCAGGTGGTGCAAGAATGCAAGAGGGTATTATTTCTCTTATGCAAATGGCAAAGACATCTGCAGCATTAGCGAGACATAATGATGAAGGGTTGTTATATGTTTCTTTTTTAACCAATCCAACCACAGGCGGTGTAACAGCAAGTTTTGCAATGCTTGGTGATATTATTTTAGCTGAACCTGAAGCTCTAATTGGATTCGCAGGGCCTAGGGTAATACAACAAACCATTGGACAAAAATTACCTGAAGGATTTCAAAAAGCAGAGTTTCTTTTAGAACATGGATTTGTTGATAAAATTGTTGAGAGAAAAGAAATAAGATCAACTTTACATCAGATTCTTCTTATGCATAAGGAGGACTCAAAATGTTAGAACGTCAAGTCATTATAAAAGAATTAGAAGAAAAAATAAATGAATTAAATAAATTATCAAAGCAAGAAGCCATATCTGTAGATGATGAAATTCAAACATTAGAAAAGAAATTAAGTATTATCAAAGAAGAAAGATGGAAGGGCTTAACGCCATGGGAAAGAGTTCAACTCGCAAGAATGTCTAATAGGCTTACTTCTTTAGATTATATAGAAAATATATTTGATCATTTTATTGAGTTCCACGGAGATAGATTGTTTAAAGATGATCCTTCTATCGTGGGAGGCATCGCAATGTTTAATGGGACGCCAGTTACTGTAATTGGTCAACAAAAAGGTAGAAACACAAAAGACAATATTAAAAGAAATTTTGGTATGCCCAATCCAGAAGGGTATCGTAAAGCCCTTCGTTTGATGAAGCAAGCTGAAAAATTTAATCGTCCAATTATTTGTTTGGTAGACACCCCAGGTGCTTTCTGTGGTCTTGGTGCTGAGGAAAGAGGTCAAGGGGAAGCAATAGCGAAGAATTTATTTGAAATGTCTCAAATTAAAGTACCAATGCTTTCAATTGTAATCGGTGAAGGTGGCAGTGGAGGTGCACTGGCATTAGCTGTTACAGATGAGGTGTGGATGCTTGAGAATTCTATTTATTCTATTTTATCCCCTGAAGGTTTTGCATCTATTCTCTGGAAGGATAGTTCTAGAGCAAAAGAGGCTGCCGATGTGATGAAGATTACAGCAGAGGAGTTGAAGGTGTTAAAAATAATAGATAGAGTGATTAGTGAACCTATTGGTGGTGTTCAAGAGAATCCTCAGGTGGTTTTTGAGGCCCTTTCTAATGGGATTGATGGGTTTTTGGAAAAGAGTCGTTCTTTAAGTAAGGATGAGATTATTAGTAGTAGATATGAGAGATTTAGGAAGTTTGGAATGGAATAAATAATGTTAAAAACGTGCTTGGGTATAAGTAACTCGGGTATAAATAGCTCCCGTATAACTAGCAGGTATTATATTTAAGATTCATAGGCCCTTATCCCTCCTTGGATAATAGGGCCTAGCTTCGCCATCCTTGGCTTCGCTGTTAAATCTTAAATATAATACCTGCTAGTTTGATTTTAAGAGGTTTTTGGGGCCTTTAGTTTCTTCGATTACATCTAGTTTTATTTAATACTATTGTGTTTTTCTTTTCTAAAAGATGGTGGATTGGTGTCGGATTACGTAGTATAATGGAAGTAGCTAAAAATTACTTTTAACGACTTAAGCTAAGGGGGAGATTTTATGAAGACACTGAAGGCGCTTTTGATTTTGGCTGCTGTTATTGTTTTGGTATATCAAGTTTCTAGTAGTATGAATGAGTCTAAGGAGAAGGAAGTTATAAAGATTGTTGATGGAGAAGATGCTGTTGGTGATGAAAAAGATGAAGATATGGATTATGTCGTGGATGGTCCCATCGAGGAAGAGATCGTAGTAGTTGAAGAGCCTCTTGAATCTGAGGATTCTCAAAGTGAGGATAATGAGAAAGAAGTTGTTGTGGAGGTAGAGCAACCTGTAAAGCCAACGCCACCAGTGCCACCTGTGGTGAGTAATAATAAGGTTACTATTGATGGTAGGGTTTTATCTAATGAGAAAAAGAGTTGGTGGTTTAGTAGAAATACGGAGAATAAGAGACCTACAGCTCAACGTGATATGAATATTGCTCAGTACGATGCTTATTATGTTGTAGAGACAGATGAGAAAGTGATGTATCTTACTTTTGATGAAGGGTATGAGTATGGTTTTACCCCTAAGATTTTAGATGTTTTAAAAGAGAATGATGTTCATGCTGCTTTTTTTGTAACCAAGCCTTATATAGTGAATAATCCTGAGTTAGTGATTCGGATGGTAGACGAAGGCCATTTGGTTGCCAATCATTCAGTGAAGCATAAAAGTATGCCTACATTAAGTGATGAAGAGGTTATATGGGAGATACAAGAGACGGAGAGGTATTTTGAAGAGGTTACGGGACATAAGATGGATCCTTTTTTTAGACCGCCAATGGGTGAGTATAGTGAAAGAGTTTTGTATTTAACCCAAAGAGAAGGGTATAAATCAATTTTTTGGAGCATTGCTTATAGGGATTGGGTAGTTGATGATCAACCAGGTGTAGAGTTTGTTTATAATCATTTTAGGCACAACCATCATCCAGGGGCGATTCCTTTGGTACATGCTGTTTCTGAGTCTAATACAGAGGCTTTGGATAGTGTTTTGAAGGCGATGTTAGAGTTGGGGTATCGATTTGGGAGTTTGTATGAATTAGAATAGATTTAAGCTGCAAGCCTTTTGGTTTGTGGCTTTTTTTGATTTTGTAAGCTGGAGTGTTGACGTTCAAGAAAGGGATATATCATTACTTTGGCTGCCTTACCTTTCAGCCGGTCGACGCCAAAGTAATAATATATCCCTTTCTTGAACTGGGGTCAGTTATGGTTGTGAAAAAAACTTTAGTGAGTATCTAATATAAATTTTATACTTGCACATTTAATTATTTTTTTCTTTATCATCTTCTATGATCTCGATTTCTAAGTAATCGAAAGGAATGGTCTCTATAAAATGGTCTTGGATGAAATTTGTTCTATTGTATTTTGGCATTTCTTTTTCGTTGTTTAAGAGCCATAATGGTCTTCCTATGTCGAAGGTATAGCATATTTCTTCTAATCCTTGATTTACTTTCTGTGTTCTTGATAGTGAAGGATTATCAACTTGAAATACTGTATCTTTTATTATTTTATTGTTTTTATAAATTTTTCCCCATAAACGAAACATTCTTTAACTCCTTCACTTTTTGTAGTATTATATCATAAAGAATATTATTTATACAATAAATAAAAGCATTCTTGAAGGAAGGAGTGATTTCATGGAATATATTAGAGTAGTGGAAGGTGTTTTTATTAAAAGACCTAATCGCTTTATTGCCCATGTGTTGATAGATAATAAGGAAGAGATAGTGCATGTTAAAAATACAGGACGTTGTTTAGAGATATTAAAACCTGGTGTAAAGGTTTTTTTAGAACCATCAACGAATCCTAATAGAAAAACAAAGTATTCTCTAATCAGTGTATATAAGAAGGATATGTTAATTAATATTGATTCTCAGGTGCCCAATAAGGTAGTTTATGATGGGATTGTATCTAATCATATAGAGTGTTTAAAAGATGTTACTTTCTTAAAAAGAGAAGTGACCTATAATAACTCCAGATTTGATATATACTATGAAAAAGGTAAAGAAAAGGGGTTTATAGAGGTAAAAGGTGTAACACTTGAAGAAGATGGTATTGCTATGTTTCCTGATGCACCTACAACAAGAGGGACAAAGCATATCAATGAATTAATTGAAGGAAATAAAGAGGGATATATAAATTATATATTTTTTCTAATACAGATGGATGAAATAAATAGATTTAAGCCAAATATTGAAAGAGATAAAGCTTTTAGTGAGGCAGTAAAGAAAGCAAAGGAAAATGGCATTACTATATTAGGTTACAATAGTGGGGTTACGAGGGATTCAATAATAATTAATAAGAAGATTTATATAGATATATAATAGGAAGGAGAATTTATATGGAAGGAAAAGCGCGTCGCAATAAGATAATGGAGTTGCTTAAAGAAAGCCGTGAACCTATTTCAGGTGCTGATTTAGCTACTCAATTAGGTGTAACTAGGCAAGTCATTGTACAAGATATTGCTTTGATTAGAGCAAAAAATAGTAATATAATATCTACTTCTAGGGGATATTTATTATACGAAGAAATGCAAAAAAAACCACGTAAAATTTTTCCTGTTAAACATAATAGTGAAAGTATAACAGATGAATTGTATACAATTGTTGATTTGGGTGGAACCGTCCAAGATGTTATTGTAGAACATCCTATATATGGTGAAATTACAGTGAATCTAATTCTTAAGTCTAGAAAAGATGTAAAGGATTTTGTCAATTTATTGTCTAGTTATCAAACGGTGCCATTAATGCATTTAACAGGAGGCGAGCATTATCATACCGTTGAAGCGGATAATGAGGACATACTTTTAGAAATAGAAGATGAATTACTAAAAAAAGGTTACTTGATTAAAACGTAAAAATATGATATTATCTCCTTGACAATTCAAGTGTATATACACACGGGAGGAATAAGATGAAAGAAAAAATCAAACAAATATTTAAACATATTTTTATAGATGGTTTTAGTGGTATGGCATTAGGACTATTCTGTACACTCATTGTTGGCTTGATCATTCAACAATTAGGTGATGTCATTGGAGGAAACTTTGGGTCTACATTACGTCAATTAGGTACCATGGCTACTATTACAACAGGTGCAGGGATTGGTATAGGTGTTGCTCATAAATTCAAAGCACCACCATTATTATTGTATTCATCTGCAGTAACTGGTTTAATTGGTGCTTATGCAGGTAGAATTAACAGTGGGGCAATGTTTGATGGGTCTTTAATCGTAATAGCTGGACCTGGAGATCCTCTTGGTGCTTTTATAGCAGCTATGGTGGGATATGAAATAGGAAAATTAATAGCAGGAAAAACCAAACTAGATATTATTCTTACACCAATAGTAACAATTGTTTCAGGCGGGTTAATTGGATTACTTGTTGGACCGCCAATATCCTCTTTTATGCTCAGAGTTGGTGAGGTCATTAATTGGAGTATGGGGCAGATACCTTTTATTATGGGAATAGTAGTAGCAGTCGTTATGGGGATGATTCTTACACTGCCAATTAGTTCTGCGGCATTAGCAATAATCCTTTCACTAGATGGCTTGGTTGCAGGTGCTGCTACAGTCGGTTGTGCAGCTCAAATGGTTGGATTTGCCGTTTCCAGTTACAGAGAAAATAAAGTAGGTGGTCTATTAGCACAAGGCTTAGGGACTTCAATGCTTCAAGTGCCTAATATAATGAGAAAACCAGTTATATGGTTACCGCCAATTATTACAAGTGCAATCTTAGGGCCTTTAGCCACTACTGTATTCTTTATGGAAAACAATGCAGCAGGAGCAGGGATGGGTACATCTGGACTGGTTGGACAATTAATGACTTGGAGAACTATGATTGGTAATGAGACACCAGGTATGTTATTGTTTAAAATTTTATTGCTGCATTTTATTTTACCAGCATTATTAACATTAGGTATTTCTGAATGGATGAGAAAGAAACAGATTATAAAATTTGGAGATTTACAATTAGATACGTAGTAAAGATAAAAAACAAGGGGAAAGAGTATCCCCTTGTTTTATTATGATAATGTAATTTGCAAACTTGCTTGCAAGGATTTGGAAATTATATTTTCAACAAAGCTTGTGTCTCTTACAAAGTAAGAGGCATAGGGTGAGTTAAAATGAAAATGTAATTTGAAAATTTGCTTGCAAGGATTTGGAAATTAAACTTGCTTTACAAAAGTTGAAAAATTTTCACTATGGATGGTATTAGAATTTAACTTTAAATAGGCAGTAGAAATACCTTCACATATAAAGTCTGCCATTTTCATTACAATATTTAATCTTGTGTTTTGTAAGATTAACATATCCATAAAACCGCTAAAATTAACGATGCCAGTAATATATAAATCTCCAACAGATGGTAACTTCTTGTTTACACCAGCACCTGGTTTAATAGAGCCTTCTCCAAGATTGACATAGCCGATATGATCCATTTTACCTAAACAAGCATCTATGGCTACTATAAAAGGGTTTTTATATAGGGCGTAAACTTTATCTATAGTCTCTTCTATGTTTTTAGCATGTACAGGCTGATCTAATGTACCATAGATGTGAACATTATGCAGCCCAGATTTCTCTAATTTATAACCTGTAAGAGGGCCTAAAGAATCCCCCGTTGCTCTATCTGTTCCAATGCATAAGAATACAATAGGTTGTAAGTAACCAGCATTCTTAAGGATTAAATAATATAACACACTTCCAAATTCACTTGAATTATTTATTTCATTAACATCAAAAGAAAAGGTCTTTTTACTAGATTGCTTTAAAAAATTCAATTAAAATTCACCACCTAAATTTGATAGTATTAGTGTTGACCCTTTAATAAAAGTTTAAACAATAAATATTTTGTATACATAATAATTTGTTAAATTGAATTAAAATCCAACAAAGTATTTATATTTAATAAAGTATTTTTTAATATTTTTTGATGGATACTTGATTTCTGAGTAAAAAAAACAGAGAAAAATGCGATAAATAATTCCTTGACAGTGACAAGAACTACTAAAATTCACAATTTAGGCATGCTAATATTTACATATACTTAAATGTATTTATGGGGTGCTGTAATTATGATAGAAATATTAAACACTTATGATAAGAATATTAAAGAGGAAAACTTGAAATCAATAAGCCAATTGCCAAAAAATGTTAGGCAAATGGGTGAGGTAAGTTCCAACAATAAGAAGATATTTATCGAGGACTATGTCTATACATATTTATACCAGTATGCATCCTTGGATCTAGATAATTCCCAAATTGCAATTCTGTTAGGGAATTATTATAAATATAATGATGAAAAAATATTATTAATTAGTGGAGCGGTACAAGCTAAGTATTTTTTAAATCATCAATCAGGGATTATATTAACAAGTGAAACTTGGACATACATATATGATAAAGTGAAAGAGTACTTCGATAATTTAGAGATCTTAGGTTGGATGTTCTCACATCCAGGTTATTCAATCGGAATAAATGACCAAATTGGGAAGGTGCATACAGATAACTTTCCTGGATCAGACAAGGTGTTATTTGTCATTGATCCTATAGAAAAAGATGATGCTTTTTATTTGTATGAAAACCAAAAACTAAGACAACAAAATGGGTATTATGTGTATTACGAACGAAATGAAAAAATGCATCAGTATATGTTAAATTATAGAATAAGTAAAGAAAAAAGTGAGCCGGAACCGGAAGAAGAAGTAATTGTCAACTATAGAAGACAAGTTCGAAATAGAAGACAAGAGGTATATCACAAAAAACTTGTAAATATGTTATATGCAGTAAGTGGAGCCTTGGCCATTATAGTATTGGTTATAGGGGTAGCCTTAATGGATAATTATGACAAAATGAAAGATTTAGAAGCAACAATTAACAACTTATCCATAAATGGACCCAATATAGATAAAGAAGGTTCTAACAAAGAACCTGAAGACGCAAATGAAAATAATAAAGATAATGAAGACAAGGAAAGTAAAGATGAGGATTCAAATAATAAGGAAGAGAATAGTCCGGTAGGTAGTAATAACCCAGCAATAGAGAGTGCCAATAACACAACTCAAAGCAATTCGACTCAAAACAATCCTACACAAATTAATAATACCCAAACAAATAATACTCCTGCAAATAGCGCTCAGAATGAAACCACTGCCACAGTGAATCCAGTAGACACATACCATACTTATATTGTTAAAGAAGGAGATACATTAGCGTATATTTGCTTTCAACACTACAGCAACGTAGATATGATGAGAGAAGTAATGGCTTTTAATAATATTTCCAACCCTAACTTAATATATGTTGGTCAGAATATTAAATTACCTCAACCAAAAAGAACTCTCAATTAAATTTGAGAGTTCTTTTCATAACATTCCATTTCGGATACAATTTTTTCAAACTCATCTAGAGCAGAAGTAATAGGAATAGAAGAGGTCATATCAACACCAGCCTTTTTAAGAATTTCTAAGGAGTAATCAGATCCACCACTTTTTAAGAATTCTAAATAGGCATTAACGGCACTAGCACCTTCTGTAAGAATTTTTTTAGATAAGGCAATAGCCGCAGAATAACCTGTAGCATACTGAAATACATAAAAGTTATAATAAAAATGTGGTATTCTTGCCCATTCTATTTCAATTAATCTATCCGTATTTAATTGAGGGCCATAGTATTTAATATTAAGATCATAATATATTTCACATAATTTTTCAGATGTTAGTGGGTCACCGTTCTCAACAATTTCGTGGGTAATCTTTTCGAATTCAGCAAACATGGTTTGCCTAAATACAGTACCTCTAAATTGTTCCATATAATAGTTCAATAAATATAATTTTGTAGAAGGGTCTTCTGTTTTAGCAAGCAAATATTGCATTAACAAGGCTTCGTTTACAGTAGAAGCTACTTCAGCTAAAAAAATGGAGTAATGGGAATTTACATAAGCTTGATTTTTATTTGATAAATAAGAATGTAAAGCGTGACCCATTTCATGTGCTAAAGTAAACATGTTCTTAATAGAATCATCGAAGTTTAAGAGAACGTAGGGATGGGAATTATATGTTCCCCAACTGTATGCACCACTTCTTTTTCCTTTGTTTTCATATACATCAATCCATCGATTATCGAAGGCAATATCCAGCAAATCAATATAATCTTGACCTAATGGCATAAGGGCATCTTTTACTGTGTTCTTAGCATCTGAATAGGAAATCGTAGTCCGTACATCTTTAATCATAGGTGTATATAAATCATAAAAGTGAATATCTTCTAATTTCAGTACCCTTTTTCTTAAATCCACGTAACGGTGCATAGTAGGCAAATAATCATTTACAGTAGAAATTAATTGGGTATAAACTTCAGTAGAGATATTATTTTCATACAAAGAAGCTTCTAATGAAGATGAAAAACGACGAGCATTCTTATAGAAAACATGTTTTTTAACACTGCTCGTGTATATGGCGGCAAGTGTATTTCTATGATTATTATAAGTAGACAGTAATGCTTCAAAAGCATCTTTTCTTACCCGTCTATCTTTAGACTCCATAAAAGAAATAAACCTACCTTTTGTAAGTTCTACAGGATTTCCTTCTTCACCTATTATTTCAGGGAACTTAATATCCGCCTCATTGAACATGGAAAAAATGGTTTGAATACTGGTTGAAAAGTCTGTTGCTTTAGATAACAAGGCTTCTAGTTCTTTAGAAAGAATATGCTCTTTTTTTCTTAATAAATTATTAAGATAATGCTCATAAGTCTTTAAAGAAGGTTCCTCTTTAGTAAGAGCAGATATTTTCTCAGAGGTCAGTTCAATTAGCTCAGGTTCAATAAAAGACAGCCCTTGTGTAATTATTGACTGGAGATTACTTGCTCTTTCAGAAAGAACTTGTGAATGGTTATTTGTAGTATCTTCGTGTAAAGTCATATTAGAATAAACATATAAAGTCTCTAGATCCATTAAAAGAGTATCTTTCAATTGAAGACATCTAAGTAAGTCAGAAGCATTTTTAGTAAGGTGATCTTTGAACAACGCAATTTCCTTTAAATTTTCAAGACAAGAATTATAAATATTTTCGAAAGTTTCTAAAGAGGATATAATATCATTTAGACACCACTTATAAGTATCATCTATTTCTGAGCGTAAAGGGATTTTATTAATGGTCATTGTATTCACTCCTTTATTTAGAATAAAAATCATTTGGTTTAGAATATGTTTATTTCCTAAAATTATTATACTTTTAAATTATAAAATAATAAATAAAATATGTGATTATTTATTAATTCAGTCTGGAAAACGTGGTATAATTTATATCAAACAAGATAGAGAAAGATTGTTCTTAATACTATTTATACAACATATATATTATTAAAATTCTTGTATGAGGTAGTTGTGTGGATAATCTAAAAAATATTTTAAAAATAGCTTTTGTTTATATAGGAACTATTATTGGGGCTGGTTTTGCATCGGGACAAGAGATGTTAAGCTTTTTTACTGTTTATGGCTTCAATGGTGTATACGGTTTGATTCTAACGGGTTTTTTATTTTTTGTTGTTGGTTGGGCTGTTTTAGAACTTGTGCAAGGACAAAACGTGGAAACATTTAAGGATTTCATAAGACCTATAACAGGAGATGCTATAGGAACATCACTTGAATGGGTCATAATGGCTTTTATGTTTACTTGCTTTTGTGCAATGCTAGCAGGAGGAGGCGCTTTATTAGAACAACGCTTTGGATGGCCATACCTTGTTGGGGTAATTGTAATGGCCATAGCTTGTTACATTACATTCTTGTTTGATGTTAAGGGTGTTGTATTGGTTAATTCTATATTAGCACCAATTCTATTAATTGGATGCTTGTTATTAGGATTATATATTTGGATATTTAGAAGTTCCGAAGCTTTTTATAATTTAAGTGTATTGCTTTTTGATTTAAGAAATAATTGGTTTAGTTCAGCATTAATATATGTTTCATATAATACTGTTACAGCCATTGTTATTTTAACAACATTACATAAATATGTTATAAACAAAAAAACAGCCTTCTTTAGTGCATTAATCGCTGGGGTAAGTTTGGGTATGTTAGGAATATGTCTTGGAATTATTACATTAATAAATTATAATAGTATCCAAGGTGTAGAAATTCCTATGCTTACAATAGTAATGCAGTATGCACCACTAATACAATATATATACATACTCGTAATTATAGCAGCTATGTTTACAACGGCAGTTGCTAATGGATATGGAATCGTTGCAAAATTAAAAGCAAAAGAAAAAGATAGCAATTTTGGTATATTTATTTTTGTAATGATGGGTGTACTGGTGGCACAAATAGGATTTTCAACTATGGTTAGCAAAGTATATCCGGTATTTGGGTATATAGGTCTATTGGAATTAATACTGATATTAATGTATTTTATAAAATATAAAACCAATCAAAGAAAAAGATGATAAAAATACAAAAGAAAATGTTTTTCCTTAAAGGGGATAAAAGGGATGGAAGATAAAAAATCAAAAAAAAGTATAGTAGTAATGATTATGCTTATAACAATAACAATAGGAATAATAGCTATTGTAAATGCAAAGAGTAATGGGGATGGGGTAATCTCAAGTTTTGATATTGTATATGAATATGAATATAACAATGGGAAGGTTATATATGAAGGTTATCAAGGGAATTCAATAATAGTATGTAGCAATGATGGTATTAAACTAATGACTCTTAAAGGGGATACACTATGGGATTATGCGTACAGTATTAGAATGCCAAGATTAAAAACAAAGGGTAACTACATAGCCGTAGCGGATTATAGTGGCCAAAGTATATATTTGTTTGATGGAAAAGGGTTAGTAAATAAGATTCTAACAAACTATAAAATAATAGAATTTGATATAAATGAACGTGGTTTTGTAAGTATTGTAGAAGAGAATAGAAACGAGAACAATTTATATTTGTATACCACAGAGGGTGATTTAATTGCAAGAAGTAAAACAGTATTTGATAGGAATGGATACCCTCTGGACATAGCTATTTCCAATGATGGTACAAAATTGGTTACAAGTTATTTATTTACAGATGGGATAAATCTAGAAAGCAGAATAACTTTTTATCAGTTTAGTAATGTAGGACAAAATTATAATGAAAGAATTGCAGGATCTTTTCGTATAGAAAATACTATAATACCAAAGGTAGAATTTGTTGATAACAATACCGTTGCAGCATTTTCTGACTCAGGTATAACAATATATGAAATGACGGAAAAACCTGATAAAAAATCAGACATACATATTGAAGAAGAAATTAAATCTATAGTCCAAGGAAAGAGCTTTTTAGGAGTAGTAACTGGGGATGGGGAACAAATTTTACAAACATTTAATTATAAAGGTGAAAAATTAGGAGAGAGCATTATAGACATAAAATATACAAATGTGGTATCTAATGATGAAGATATAATATTTTACAATGAATGGGGATGGGAAATACACTCACGCAATGGTCGACTAAGACACAAAGAAACATTTGATTATTCTGTACAGCAAGTAGTACCTATTAATAATAATGACTACTTGATTGTAAGTATAAAAGATACAAAAATAATTAAGCTTAGATAAAGGGGAGAGTTAAGTGAATGTAATAGATATTATAGTACTGGGAATAATCATATTTAGTGCAGTGAAAGCATATCATAAAGGATTAATAATATCCTTATTCTCATTGTGTTCATTGTTATTGCCTATTTTTTTAACCATGCAATTATACCCGGCGGGTAGTAAATTAATTGATCAACACACTAAAATATATGAGTCCATTCAAACTTCAGTAGCAAATACATTAAATCTGAGAGAACAAATTAGTTCACAAACATCATTGGAAGAACAGACTAATATTATAAGTGAATTGCCTTTGCCAAAAACAATAAGGGAGTCGTTGTTAGTAAATAATAATGATGCAGTATATGATTTATTACAAGTAAATAGGTTAGAAGACTATATTAGTGGCTACATAGCTAGAATTGCAATTAATATCCTATCTTTTATAATAATATTTATAATAATATATATAGGTATAAGGATATTGATAAAAACTATGAATATTATAAGTAAGTTACCTGTATTGAACTCATTAAATAAAACACTAGGATTAGGATTTGGTGTGCTATTAGGTCTTTTAAGGGTGTGGTTTCTATTTGTTATTATAACATTCTTTGGTACAAATCAAGGAATGATTAAGGTGTTTGAAATGATAAATGATTCCACAATAGCCAGTATATTATATAGCAATAACTATCTACTAAAAGTAATCATAGATCTTTCAAAAATAATTATATAAATATGCTTGACATTAAAAAGTCAGGGTGATATAATACAATTCGCTGATGCAATAGAAAATACATTAGCGAGTTGTTTTTTAAATTAAACATTAAAAACACGAATAAAAAGCTTGAATTTGTATCATAATAAAAAAGCAAAAAAAACTTGACATAAAACAAAACATATGATAATATAATTCTTGCTGCTAAACAAAGCAGATAAGCACATTGATAATTGAACAGTGAAGCAACCCTAAGATTTCAAAAAAATGAGTGGGATTTAAAATTTATTTTAAACCATCTCAAACATTTGGGTCTTAGACACCTAAGAGTCGGCTTTGAAATTCATTTCAAAACGATCTCTAAAAATGTAAGTCTTACTTGAACTTGTTTCAAAAGACTATAAAGATTAAAAGATTTTTTCTTCGGAAAAAACTTTTAGCCAGCAAATTAGATTGCTAA
>NZ_SMAL01000013.1 GCF_004342165.1 Natranaerovirga pectinivora
GAGAGAGCCGTCGAAGGTGAAGTCGATGACTGGGGTGAAGTCGTAACAAGGTAGCCGTATCGGAAGGTGCGGCTGGATCACCTCCTTTCTATGGAGTATAAGTTTGCTATTGCTAAGGCAATAACCAACTTAAACAGTAGCTTTGAATTAATTCAGAGTTATAGAAAAAATTTCTAAAAAAAATGTTCAATACACTATTGCTCAAAACCTAAAATTGTGATATTATATTTTAGCTGGGAAAAATACTTCCTAGTGGCTAGATGGTGGGGTTCCCGAGTGGCCAAAGGGGGCAGACTGTAAATCTGTTGTCTCTGACTTCGAAGGTTCGAATCCTTCTCCCACCATTATGCCGGAGTGGCGGAACTGGCAGACGCACAGGACTTAAAATCCTGCGGTCCTTACCGACCGTACCGGTTCGATTCCGGTCTCCGGCATTTTTATTATTTATACAGACATACTTGACAAGAATAATGCAAATTGATATAATCTGTATACAATTTGCCCAGATAGCTCAGTCGGTAGAGCAGAGGACTGAAAATCCTCGTGTCGGTGGTTCGATTCCGCCTCTGGGCACCATTAAATGAATATATGCGGGTGTAGTTCAATGGTAGAACACCAGCCTTCCAAGCTGGATACGTGGGTTCGATTCCCATCACCCGCTTTGATTATGCGTGAGTGGCTCAGTGGTAGAGCATCGCCTTGCCAAGGCGAGGGTCGCGGGTTCGAATCCCGTCTCGCGCTTTTGTGTTCCAAAAAAATAAATAACCATTGGGTAGTCGCCAAGCGGTAAGGCACAGCACTTTGACTGCTGCATGCGAAGGTTCGAATCCTTCCTACCCAGTTTAAAAGCAAGAGATTATTCTCTTGTTTTTTTTGCGTTATAGGAACCTATTATTTCCTATAACATAAAAAGTTATTTAAAAGGGCTGTATTACTTTAAAAGGAAATAAAAATAGAATTCATAAAATTTTTATAAAATCATATCCTTATAATAAGTAAAAGAGTGTTAAGGGATAAGGATAATGGTTATATTAATAGATAAAAGAAAAGCTTATTTCTATATTGGAATTATAGGGATAATTGTAATTATTGGAATCATATTAAATATTATATTTTTCAAATCTAGACTACATCCTACAATGAGCACATCAGTAGAAAACATTCAAATACACATAAAAGATATTGAAATAACAAACAATAAAGGACCTGCTGAGTTATACCCTTTAATAGAGATAATCTGTTCAGATACACTTAAGGATGGAAAAATTATTATTGATGGAATAAAGGGAAGAACAGAAATCGCGGATAACAAACTAATTTATATCCCAGGAGAGATTTTACAGCCAAGGACTACATATAAAGCCACTATAGAATTTAAAGGATTGAATGACCAAGAATATCATAAAGAGCTTTGGTCCTTTAAAACAAAATCCCTTGATCCAGAAGAAGTTTGGGTAGAAGTGTCTTTAAATGAGAGGGGCCATAAGGTATATGTTCGGAATAAAAATGAATTGATTAGAGAAATGACTTGTTCTGGTGGAACAGCAGATGAGCCTACTATATTAGGAACATATTATTTAGAAAATAGAGGAGATGAATTTTATTCTGAAAGATTTAAGGAAGGTGCATTATACTGGGTAAGAATTCAGGATCAATATTTATTTCATAGTATACCAAGGGATAAAGATTGGAATATTATAGAGGAAGAGTTAAAGAAATTAGGTGGGCCAGCAAGCCACGGATGTATAAGATTGGAAGATAAAGATGCAAAATGGTTTTATGAGAACATACCCGATGGTACAATGGTCATTATACATGACTTTTAATTTACAAATATTTCCATTTTTGTTATAATGAATTCTATTAAGGTATAAGAAAGAAATGGTTGGGTGTACTAACTTTCTTAGAGTGTGAGGGGAGACACTGAAGTATGAAACAACAACAAAAGATATTAATAATATTAATATTTTTAATTCAAATAATGATTATAGGGTGCACAAAGAATGATTTTGTAGAAAGTGGTATTGATTCCATAAATAGTAAAGCAGCAACAGTAGTTAATTCACCTCAAAAGAATACAGTAGAGAAAGATGAATGGACAGACTTTATTGTATTTGGTAATTCAGATGACAACTATAGCATATACAAAATGGATATTAATGGAGATAACTTAAGAAAAATATCAAATGGGAAAATGGAAGGCATAGATGTACTTAGGGAGTATGTTTATTATAAGGACAGCGAATTTATATATGAACCTGGCCCCCTAAGAAGAGTAAGTTGGAATGGTGAAAAGGATGAAGAGGTAATTGCATACTTAGTTGAACAATATATAGTTACAGATGAGTATATATTTTTTGAAAGCGATAATAAATTATATAGAAGTGATAAAGAAGGTAATAATATAATCACTTTGGCTGTAGTAAATAGAGTGATTTACGATATGAAGTATAGTGATGGCAAGTTGTATTTTAATACCAGTCAAGGCATTTATATGATTAAAGAAGATGGTAAAGATTTGTCTATAGTTGTATCAGGAGGCTTTTACAAATTTAATATATCCCAAGATTTATTAATATACAATAACAATGATGTAGTTGTTATATATAATCTGAAAAAACAAGAAAAGGTTGAAGTTTCAAATAAAAATAATTATGAGTTATTTGTAATAGATGATTATATTTATTATTCCCAAGACCAATTTCTAGTTCGAGAAAATATATACACCAATAACAAAGATAAAATTTTTCTAAGCACCTTTTCTTATAATTTTTTTGGGTATGGTGAATATGTATATTGTTTTGGGGATAATTTTATTTGGAGAGTTGATAAAGATTTACAAAACAAGAAAGTTGTATTCGGAAAAGGTAATGTATTTAAAACAAATATGTTGTTAGTAAATGATGATTATACCTTTGTTAGAAGTTATGATTTTATCAACTATAAAGACCATTTAACATTCCTATATGACGCTGTAGATCCTACTAAAAAATTAATAGAGGAACCAATTGATAATGCAGTATTAATAGAGAACACTATTTATTATGTTAATCACTATAATAAGAAATTATATAAATACAATTTAATAACCCATGAAACAGAATTAATAATCAATGATCCAGTTTTGGAATTTGTCATTATAGATAATCTTATTTATTTTAGTAGAAATGATAATTATAAATTATATGTTATGAAAGATGGAGGAATAAAAAAGATCATAGATAATGGGGTATACAATATTAAATATAGTAATGGCCATATATATTATATAGATAGAGATGACAACAACAGTTTGTATAAATTAGATGCCCATAAGATGCCAGAAAAAATATTAGATGATTTTACAACTCAGTATGAGATTGTGGATAACACGATTTACTATCGAAATGAAAGTCAAAAAGGTGAGCTGTATAGAAAAAGGAATAATGTAAAAACAAAGCTCACTGAAGTAGCAGTAGATGGCATTTATTATAATACTAACCTATATTACATTGTATCTGAGGGAATAAATATATTGTACCAATTAGAGGTGCATAAAGAAAAAAGTAACATTGCCAAATTTATTGGAATGAATTATTTAGATTTTATAATAAAGGATAATGAATATATTGAAGCGGTAGCATCAGAAAGTGGAACTATTGCTATTAGAAAAGCTCGATACAATAAGGATTTAGCATTATATGAAGACAATAGTTTGACATATGAAAAAGTAGGACCCAACACATATATTTGTATGTATGAAAACTATATATACAAATACCATAATGGGGATAACACACTAGTATTGTTACATCCCTATCCTGTAAATAGGTTTCAAGTAAAAGATGGATGGATTTATATAACAGGAGACATATATGATAATAAATTAAAATCATATATTAAAAGAATAAGTATAGCATCAAATAGTGAAGAGTATTTAATAGAAAGCAATGAATTTCATACACCTTCATATAATTTTGTAGTGGATAATGATAAAATATACTATTATTTTCCTTATCAAGAACATAGAGGCAATCTCTATGTAAAAGATATAAAAAGTAAAAATGTAAGTATATTAGTAAATGATTGCAACCAAATAGTAGACATTGTTAATGATCAAATAATATATATGAATTCTGAAAACTATATATTTAGCATCGATAAAAAAGGTCAAGATAAAAAAATATTAGTAAATGAAAAGTCAGAATATCTAGGCATAAGCAATTCAAAACTATACTATTTCAGTTATGCAGATATTAGTTTTGACGGCTATATTAAAGAATTAGACTTAAAGGAAGGCACCATCTCTAATGTATCTAAAGAACCTATTAAAACTTGGGATTATTATGTTTTTAACAATTATGTTTATTATCTCTTAGAAGATATTATGATTTTAAACATAAATACTGGTGAAACAAAAGCAGTATATCAAAAGGACATACAACACTTTTATATTAATAATAGAGAACTAATTGTATATATTGAAGAAGACAATCAATCAGTTATTCATAGATATTCCTTAGAAGAATTAATAGGTTAATGAAAATGTAATTTGCAAACTTGCTTGCAAGGATTTGAGAATACTACTTTCACTGAAACCTTGTGCTTGTAGTGTAACGTAAATCATGTTACAAGGTTAATATAAAATAGCGGAGAATATTATTCTCCGCTATTTATAAATACAAGAGAAGTATGGTTTTTAGTTAAAGCAACTTATGTTATAATTAAAATTAATATATACTTATATAACCTAGTTTAATTCATGAGAGAAAGAAAAAGAAGGTAATTACATGAAAATACTACTAACATCAATAAATGCAAAATTTATACATTCGAATTTAGCAATTCATAGTATTAGAGCCTATTCTAAAGAATATGAAAAAAATATACAAATAAGAGAGTTTACAATAAACAATAGTGTAGATGATATACTAAGGGAAATCTATAAAGAAAATCCTAATGTATTAGCCATATCCACCTATATTTGGAACATAGAAATGGTAAAAGATATTATAATTGAGATTAAAAAAATACTTCCTAACATAGAAATCTGGTTGGGTGGACCTGAAGTATCATTTGATAGTGAAAAACAGTTAGAAAGATACAATATGATAAAGGGAATTATAACTGGTGAAGGGGAAGGCATCTTTAAAGATATTACTTCTTATTATGTAGATGGACAACCTTCTCTTAATAAAATTCAAGGGATTGTCTTTAGAGACCAAGCTAGAATAATAAATACAGGCATAAGACCTATACTAGATATTAATACCATTCCATTTGCTTATGAAGAGATTATTGAAACCTTTGAAAATAAAATCATATATTATGAAAGCTCAAGAGGATGTCCTTTTAGTTGTCAGTATTGCTTATCATCCATTGAAAGAGCAGTGAGATTTAGAGATTTAGATTTAGTAAAAATAGAATTAAAACAATTTATTCAAGCTTCAGTAAAGCAAGTAAAATTCGTAGATAGAACATTTAATTGCAAAAAAGAACATGCATTAGGGATCTGGAATTTTCTAAAAGAAAATGACAATGGATTTACAAATTTTCATTTTGAAATTGCAGCAGATTTAATAGATGAAGACATGTTAGAATTTTTATCAACAGTAAGACAAGGTTTGTTTCAGTTTGAAATAGGGGTTCAATCAACCAATGAGGCAACATTAGACATTATTCAAAGAAAAACAAATTTTAGTAAATTGAGCCAAGCAGTAAAGGCATTGAATACATTTCAGAATATCCATCAACATTTAGATCTAATTGCTGGGTTGCCAAAAGAAGATTATAATACTTTTAAAAAATCATTTAATGATGTCTATGCCTTAGCGCCAGAACAATTACAATTAGGGTTTTTGAAAGTTTTAAAAGGGTCTGGTATATTTAATAGAAAAGAAGAATTAGGTATAGTACACAGAGACAAACCACCTTATGAAGTCATCACCACAAAAGAATTGACTTATGGAGAAATTCAAACATTAAAAATGATTGAAGAAATGGTTGAAATATATTACAATAGCGGTCAGTTTACACATACCATAAAATTTATAGAAAAATACTTTGTAAACCCTTTTGAAATGTTTGAATCCATGGCCAATTATTATGAAAAAAATAATCTAAACACATTACAACATTCAAGAATAGCAAGGTATGATATATTACTAGAATACTTTAATACCCATATAGAAAAGAATAATAAAGTAATAGAGGAAATACTAATATTGGATTTATATCTCCAAGAAAATTTAAAGAAAAGACCAGAATGGGCTCAAGAAAAAGAAGAATATAAAGAAAGCATAAAAGACTTCTACAAAGAATCAGAAAACATAACCCAATACTTACCCCAATACAAAGGATATACAGCTAAGCAAATCACAAGAATGACTCATATTGAAACATTTACAGTGGATATAATGAAATTTATAAAAACAAAAGAGATTGTAAGTGGAGAAAAGCCTACTTTTATTCTCTTTGATTATTTAGATAGAAACCCATTAAATCATCATGCTAAAATAAAACAAATACCATTATAGGAGGTGTTGTAATGGGATTAAAACAACGGGTAAAAAAAGTCCTTGAGATACTAGATGATCATTATCCAAAAGACATACCTTGTTATCTAGACCATGAAACACCTTGGCAACTTCTTATTGCAACGATTTTAAGTGCACAATGTACAGATGACAGGGTGAATATTGTAACAAAAACATTGTTTCAAAAGTACAAAAGTGTTGAAGCTTTTGCTAATGTAGAGATTACTGAACTAGAACAAGATATAAAGTCCACAGGATTTTATAGAAACAAAGCAAAGAATATAAAGGCTTGTTGTCAAAAATTAGTCCTAGAACATCATTCCAAGATACCAGATGATATTGAGTTATTAACAAAATTAGATGGCGTTGGTAGAAAAACAGCAAATGTTGTATTAGGAACAATTTATAAAAAGCCTAGTATTGTGGTGGACACACATGTTAAAAGAGTATCTAATAGATTAGGGTTTACACCTAATGAGGACCCAGTAAAAATAGAATATGACTTAATGGCAATCCTCCCAAGAGAACACTGGATACCTTATAATACTCAAATTATTGCCCATGGGAGAGCTATTTGCAGATCAAGAAGTCCAAAATGTGAAAGCTGCTTTTTCCTTCCGTATTGTCCATATGGATTGCAGAATCAATATAACACTATAAAAGAACAAGTTAAAGAATAAATCCCTAAAAGGTGAATCAATGAACAAAGAGCATATAAATAAATTAAAAGAAAAACTTAAAAATACAACAAATATAATAAGTAGAGAAAAATACTTTAATGCAGCAGTATTAATCCCCTTGGTTTTTATAAAGGACGAATACCATTTTCTTTTTGAAAAAAGAGCCAAAAACATTCGCCAAGGAAGTGAAATTTCATTCCCTGGCGGAGGGTTTGAAAAAGGGGATAAAAGTTTTTTAGGAACTGCCATTAGAGAGACCAAGGAAGAATTAGGGATTGAAGAAGATAAGATAGATGTAATAGGGAAAATAGGATCTTATATTGGAAGACAAGGCATAATTGTTGAGGTATATATAGGAGAGCTTAAAATTAATGATATAAATGAATTAAATCCAGAGGTAACTGAAGTAGATTATGTCTTTACAGTCCCAATTGATTATTTTAAAACCCAGGAACCTAAAAAGTATTCTGTAAGATTAGAACAACAACCTTATTATACAGATGAAAAAGGCAATGTAATTAATTTATTGCCATCTAAAGAATTAGGATTACCACAAAAATACCATGAGCCTTGGGGAGGGAAATCTGTAGAATTTGATTTTTACAGAGTTAATAATGAATGGATTTGGGGCATGACTGCAGATATGATTAAAGAAGCAATTCAACTAATAGATATAGAAAAATAGAGAGGTGAATAATGGAAAATTACATCGTATTAGATTTAGAGACAACAGGGATGAACCCATTCTATTCTAAGATTACAGAAATCGGGGCCATAAAAGTAATTAATGGAGAAATAAAAGAAGAGTTTTCAATGTTGGTGAATCCATTAACAGAAATACCAGAACAGATTGTAAGTCTAACAGGAATTAATGACAAGATGGTAAAAGATGCTCCCACTATAGAGGAAGTATTACCTGAATTTCTTAATTTCACAGGTGGTCAAAATATGCCAATTGTAGGTCATAATATTATATTCGATTACAGTTTTATAAAATACAACGCTTTAATGATAGGGAAGAGCTTTGAAAGAAAAGGAATTGATACCCTACATATTGCTAGGAAAACTTTAAGGGGACTAGAAAGTAGAAGTTTAAGTTACCTTTGTAAGCATTATAACATAGAGAATAATTCAGCACATCGTGCTTTATCTGATACAAAAGCAACTTATGAAATATTAAATTATTTAAAAAAGGCATACTACCTAACCAATAAAGAATTATTTATGCCAAAGCCATTGCATTGGAAGCCTAAAAAAGAGAATCCTATAACGGATAAACAGAGAAATTACCTAGAAGCATTACTTAACAGATACCAATTAAGTATCAATAAAAGCATTGAAGACCTAACAAAAAGTGAAGCATCAAAAAAAATAGATGAAATAAATTTCCAATATGGAAGAAGGGCATAAAATGAACAAAAGAAATATTAGATTAGATATAATCTATGATGGAACAAAATATTTAGGATGGCAAAGATTACAAAATTCTGATAAAACAATACAAGGAAAGATAGAACAAGTATTATCTAGAATGACAAATGAAGAAATAGAGATCATTGGGTCAGGAAGAACAGATGCAGGGGTTCATGGAAGGGGACAGGTAGCCAATTTTTATACCTTTAGCCAAAAGAGTGTTGAAAACATTAAAGAATATTTGAATCAATATCTTCCTAAGGACATTGCCATAACAGAAGTAACAGAAGTAGGTGAAAGGTTTCATAGTAGATACAATGTTACAAAGAAAACCTACTTGTATAGGATATGGACAAAAGATTTCCCGCCTGTTTTTGAAGATCCCTATACCTATTGGTATAATAAACCACTAGATATTGAAAAAATGAAAGAAGCTAGTCTGTTATTAGTAGGTAAAAAAGACTACCAAAGTTTTTCTAACAAAAAAACGAAAAAGAGTACAGTTAGAGATATAAAAGATATTACCATAGAGATAACCGATGATGAGCTAAAGATATATATAACGGCAGATGGGTTTTTATATAATATGGTTAGAATTATTGTTGGAACCCTTATTGAAGTAGGTGAGGGAAAAACTAAGATTCAGTCTATAAAAGATATGTTAGAAGCTAAAGAAAGAGCAAATGCAGGCGAAAGAGCACCTGCAAAAGGGTTGTCACTATATAAAGTGTATTATGATTAAGATTCATCTAATCATTCATGTAGATAAGAAAGAATTTTATTTTTAAGTAAATTATCTAATTGGTTGGCTTTCTCTATTAAATGCTTTAGGGCTTCAAACTGATGGGTTTCTTTGTATAACTTACCAAGTAAGATATAATGATCACTAATATCCGTGTTTATGTTAATACCATACTCTAAGACTGTAATGCTATCTTGAACAAACTCTATATCGTTTAGATGCTTACTCCATTTGTATAGAGTTCTTAAAAGTTCGAAGTATGTGTTCTCATAAGCGGACAATACTTCAAGATTGGCAATGCCATAATTTAATTTAAGGTCAGTATTACTATACCTTCGTAAATCTAGCATTTTTAATCTAGAAAGTTCTACCACTTTGTCTTGTAATGCTTTAAGTGTTTCATCATTTGTGTTAAAATGAAAAGGCAAAGCATCTAGATTAATAATAATATAATCAAGAGTATTAATATCTTTTTTTCTAGTAAAATTTGCTTTGGTTTCTTTTTCCCAAAAAGCCTTTCGTGCATTAGAATGCTTTTTTTCTAATAGTGAAGTTCTATATTTTATATAAATAATAATAAGTATTAAAATAACCAAAAAAATTGGAATAGGCATATAATCATTCCTTTATTCGAATAAAATAATAAGGAGGTAATAGAATGAAATTTTTCACTAAATTTCGTAAGCATATAGCAATAGGAATAGCTGCTATAATGGTGTTTTCTACTTTATTAGGAATAGTAGTAGCTTATCTATAAAGAGTTCCTAAAGCGTTGCACTCTTATAATTACCAAGTAGTTTAAAATATACGCAATCATTCTCCATAGAATTGATTGCTTTTTTTATGGAAGGATTATCCAAGTTGCCTTCAAAATCAATATAAAAATAATATTGCCAAGGGGTATGAACCACTGGTCTTGATTCGATTTTTAACATGTTAATATTATACTCAGAAAAAGATTTTAATGCACTATATAATGCACCAGCCTTATGTTCTGTTGTAAAAACTACGCTAATTTTATTGCAAGAGCTATTAATTTTATGGCTCTTTCCTAAAATGATAAATCGAGTTGTATTGGTTGTATTATAATTTATATTAGGGGCAAGGACTTGAAGTCCATATAATTCAGCTGCTTTTTTGCTACTAATAGAAGCAATTTTTGGGTTATTAGAGTTTTTAACATGTTCTGCACTACTTGCAGTGCTAAAGTGTGGGACAATGCTCCAATTGTATTGATCAAGAAAGGGTCTACATTGTTCAAATGCTTGAGGGTGGGAGTAGACTTCTTGAATGCTCTCTAAGGTTGCGTCTTTTGTAGCTAATAAGTGATGTTCTACTTTAACAAAAACCTCACCAACAATATGGTAGGGATAAGTATTAAGCAAATCATAGATTTCAGATACAGGACCTGTTGATGAATTTTCAATAGGTACAACCCCATAGTGAACATCATCCTTCTCTAATTCTTTAAAAACACCTTCAAACTTTTCATTATTAATGGGATTAACATTGTTTGGAAAATAATCTAAAAGTGCTTGTTCGCTAAAAGATCCGGGAACACCATAATATGCAATATTCAAACTCAAAAAAATCACCTATCTTTTCTTTAATATATATTTATAAAACGAAGTGTTAAATGACAGTATTCAATAAAATCACCTGTATACTAAACTATACAAGAAAAAGATTAGTAAATCAAGTTATAGTTAATTTTATCAGTTATTAAATAGATACAGAAACAAGTTTGCAAATACTTTTATATGTTAGAAAAAATTAACAATGAAAACTACTTGACAAAGAAAAAGAATTTGCATATGATAGATAGTAATAATCTGTAAAATTGTTTAAAAATTTAAGAAAATGATGTGATTGTATGAATAACCAACCAACAAAAATAAATTTAATTGCTAATACATTCTATTTTTACTTTCTTAGCTGGGGCTTTTATTATAGCGCTAGCTACTTTACATGTAAAAAATTGAATCCTATTAACAATCAAATTAAGAGTAAGTTGGTTACTATATAATTATAGTAATATAGACATCTATAAAAAGAACTCTTATGGGGTTCTTTTTTTTTATATAAATTCATTCGAATGAAACACAAAGAAATCAAAAAATATCATCTTAGCGCAAAGATGTTATTACCCAATACCAAAAAAGAAATGGTAAAAAAATTATAATTGGAGGTAATAAGTATGATAATCATTTTAAAACCAAAAACGGAGAGAAAAGTAATTGATGAGTTAATAGTAAAAATTAAAGATACAGGTGTTCAAGTCCATGAGTCTAAGGGAGAAAATTATTATGTTCTAGGTTTGGTTGGAGATACAAGTCGATTAACACCTGAACAATTTGAGGGTTACGATTGTGTAGAAAGAAGTATGCGGGTGCAACATCCTTTTAAGCTTGCAAGCAAATTATTTCACCCTGAGGATACAGTTATAAACATAGAAGGTGTAAAAATCGGAGGAGGCAACGCTGCTATAATAGCAGGACCTTGCTCAATTGAATCAGAAGAGCAATTATTAACAATTGCTAAATCAGTAAAAGAATCAGGAGCCAACATATTAAGAGGCGGTGCATACAAGCCTAGAAGTTCACCATATAGTTTTCAAGGAATGGAGATAGAAGGGTTAAAACTACTGAAAAAAGCCAAAGAGCTTACTGGATTGCTTACAATCACGGAAGCCATTTGCCTAGATTCTATAGAACATGTGGCAGAATATACAGATCTGATTCAAATTGGTGCAAGAAATATGCAAAACTTTGCATTATTGAAAAAGGCAGGGAAACTTAACAAACCAGTAGTGTTAAAAAGAGGATTAAGTGCAACAATGGAAGAATGGTTAATGGCAGCAGAGTATATTATGTCCGAAGGCAATTCACAAGTCATATTATGCGAAAGAGGCATAAGAACCTTTGAAACCTATACTAGGAATACGTTAGATATTAGTGCTGTACCAATGATAAAAGAAATAAGTCACTTGCCAATAATAGTAGACCCTAGCCATGCAGCAGGAAAATGGTCAATGGTAGAACCATTATCAAAAGCGGCAATGGCAGTAGGAGCAGATGGTATAATGGTTGAAGTTCATCACCAACCAGAGAATGCTTTAAGTGATGGTGCTCAATCACTAAAACCGGAAAAATTTAAAAAACTAATGGAAAACTTAGCGAAGATGGGTTTATAGTAACTTTATCTGGTAAGATTGATAATAATGAGGCAGATGAAAAGGAGATAAGAAAAATTTATCTCTTTTTTTTTAGTGATATTACAAATTATAAAAACATACATTTTTATAAGGCCAAAACAAAAAAATAAAATAGAAAAATAAGGTATAATTTTAGGAAAAAACAGGATAATAAAAGAGTGGAATTCTATACTTATGGGGAGGAAAAAGAGTGGATAAATCAATAAGTAATAAAAAAATCAAAAAAATAATTCTAATTACCTTAGCTATTATACTATCTGCAATACTACTAAGTTTCGTAGTAGGTTATACATATATTAAAAAAGCAATTAACAATGATATAATCTATGAGGGAATTTTTATAAATGACGTACACGTAGGTGGCTTAACAAAGGAAGAAGCCTATGAAGTGATTGATGAGATAGTTAATAATATAAAAAGCAATACATTAACCATTTATTATGAGGATCGCATTAATGAAACAGTTACTTTTGAAGAGCTGGGGTTTGATGCTATTAATAAAAACATAGTAGATGAAGCTTTTTCAATAGGAAAAGAAGGCAATATCCTAAAACGATTTAGAGAAATAAAAATATTAGAAGAGGAACACAAATATTACGAATTAATATTTGATTATGACACTAACACAATAATAAGTATTATAGATTCTATTAAAAATAACTTTTCTATAAAACCAAAAAATGCTATAATACAAAGAATAAATAAAGAATTTGTAATAGACGAAGAAACAATAGGATATGAAGTTAATGATACTGCAACTCAAGAAAATATTTTTAATTTATTAATGAAATTTGATGAAGATATAAAAGTAGAATTAGTAGTAGAGCAAATTATGCCTGAATACACAAAAGCCTATTATGGGAATATAAAAAATGTAATAGGATCATATGTTACTAATTTTAATGCCAATAATACACAAAGAACAACTAATTTAATAGTAGGTGCCAAAAAGATAGATGGAACTTTACTGCATCCTAATGAAGTCTTTTCTACAAATGAAAAACTTTCGCCAGTTAATATCCAAAATGGTTATCAACCAGCACCAATTATTGTGAATGGAAGATTAGAAGATGGCGTTGGTGGAGGTATTTGTCAGGTAGCAACAACATTGTACAATGCAGTATTGTTTTCAGAGATAGATATTCTAGAACGACGTAACCATTCTATGCCAGTAGCCTATGTAGATCTTGGAAAAGATGCTGTACTCCTTAGTAGTGTATTAGATTTAAAATTCAAAAACTCTACAGAGTATCCTATATACATTGAAAGCTATATAGAAGGAAGTTCATTATATGTTAAAATATATGGATTAGAAGAACGACCTGCCAATAGATATTTGGAATTTGAATCGGTGACTATAGGTGAAGTTAGTCCGCCTCCGGCCAACATAATTTACGATGATACAATGTTAGAAGGCGTAAGAAAAGTAGAACAAAAGGAAGTTGTAGGTTATACAGTTAAACTATATAAGCATATTTACATTGATAATGTTTGGAAAGAAAAAGTACTAGTGAACAATAGTAATTATAGAGCTACACCTGCAACAATAAGAGTAGGAACAAAAAGTCCAAATAACAATAGTAGTGTTGTAGCAACACCAAGTGTACCAACAAATACTACAGAAATTAATGAAGAAAAAGAAATAGAGTTTATGGAAGATGTAGAAGTGATTAATACAGATGAGATTGAAACTGTAACAAATGAAACACAACAAAACGGAGACTCTATAGTAAATACAGAAGAGGCTTCAGAGGAAAATACTGAGGATTAAAGTTAGAAGGGAGGCAACCAACAAACACACAGTAATCTTGTTGGTTGATTATACAAAAGATGGAAGTTGGAAAAATATCTGAAACCGTGTTAAAAAGATCCGTTTTAAAACAGATAAAGCATAGAAGAAATGAAATACTAGTAAAGCCTAATGTAGGAGAAGATTGTTCTATACTAAAACTTAATGAAGATGAATTATTTGTTGTAACAACAGACCCAATTACTGGAGCAACAGAGGACATTGGGTCTTTGGCTATTCATGTAACGGCCAATGATTTAGCTTCTAGTGGTGCTGAACCAATAGCAGTACTTGTAACCATCTTATTGCCAGAAGGGGCAAGTGAAAAAACACTTAAAACAATCATGCAAGATATTGAAAAAACTTGTGTAGAATTGGACATGGAAGTAATAGGAGGGCATACAGAGGTAACGAAAGCTGTTAACCAACCTATTGTATCAGTTATGGGTATAGGCAAGTGTAAAAAAGATAATATGATTACAACCAGCAATGCAAAAGCAGGACAAGATATTGTATTAACAAAATGGGCAGGTCTAGAGGGTACTGCCATAATAGCAAAAGAAAAAGAAGAAGAACTTCTTAAAAAATACAATAAAGAATTTATTGAAAGTGCAAAAAGATACAGTGATGAGCTGTCTGTAATAAAAGAAAGTAAAATAGGAGTTAGCTTAGGGGTTACCTCTATGCACGATGTAACTGAAGGTGGCATCTTTGGCGCTTTATGGGAATTAGCAAGTTCAGCCAATTTAGGATTTGAAGTAGAGTTAAATAAAATACCTATAAAACAAGAAACTATTGAAATTTGCGAGTTTTTCAACTTAAATCCTTATAAGCTTATTTCAAGTGGCTGTCTGTTACTAACAATTGATAATGGGGAAGCCCTTGTTAAAGAACTAAGAAGGGCCAAGATAGAGGCAACCGTAATAGGGACATTGAATACCTCAAACAATAAAGAAATTATACAAGAGGGGAAAAGAAGAACTCTGGAACCACCAAAAAGTGATGAACTCTATAAAATATACATATAGGTAAATAAAGAGATTTCATTATAAAAAAATAGGAGGTAAGTTAATGAGACAACAGATTTTAGAAGCTTTAGAAAAAAACAGTAAAATCAGCGTACAAGAATTAGGAATCCTGCTAAGTGCTGAAGAAGATATTATTGCAAATGAAATTAAAGCAATGGAAGATGAAAACATTATTTGTGGTTACAACACTTTAATAAATTGGGATAAAACAAACAAAGATTCAGTAGTAGCATTAATAGAAGTGAAAGTAACGCCCCAGAGAGGCCAAGGGTTTGACAAAATAGCAGAAAGAATATATCGCTTCAAAGAAGTTAGAGCAGTTTATCTAATGTCTGGGGGCTTTGATTTAACAGTAATAATAGAAGGTAGAACCATGCAAGAAGTGGCATCTTTCGTTTCTAATAAACTTGCACCATTAGAGGCGGTATTAAGCACTGGGACACATTTTGTTATGAAAAAATATAAAGAACACGGTATTATACTTGAAAAAGATGACAGGGATGAAAGGATGTTGATTTCTCCATGAGAAAATTACTATCAGATAAAGTAAGCCAGATTCCGCCATCTGGTATAAGAAAATTTTTTGACATCGTAACTGAAATGGAAGATGCAATTTCTTTAGGAGTTGGTGAACCTGACTTTGATACACCTTGGCATATTAGAGAAGAAGGCATATACTCCTTAGAAAAAGGGAGAACCTTTTATACATCTAATGCTGGACTAATAGAACTTAGAGAAGAAATTAAAAAGTACTTATTACGCAAAATAAATGTTGAATATAACCATAAAGAAGAGGTACTGGTAACAGTTGGTGGAAGTGAAGGTATTGATTTGGCTTTAAGAGCCCTAATTAACCCGGGAGATGAAGTCATTATTCCACAACCTTGTTTTGTTTCCTACCAGCCCTGTACAATACTTGCAGGGGGAACACCAGTAACCATTCCATTACAAGCTAAAAATCAATTTAAATTAACGAAAGAAGAATTAGAAAAGGCCATTACCCCTAATAGTAAGATATTAATATTGGCTTATCCTAGTAATCCAACAGGGGCTATAATGACTAGAGATGAAATCAAAGAAATTGCAGAAGTTGTTATTAAAAATGATTTAATTGTTTTGTCCGATGAAATATATGCAGAACTAACATATGAAGGTCAACATGTTTCTATTGCAAGTATGGAAGGTATGAGGGATCGAACAATTATAATTAATGGGTTTTCTAAATCATATGCTATGACAGGCTGGAGATTAGGATATGCTGTAGGGCCAAAAGAAATTATTGGACCTATGACAAAGATTCATCAGTATGCAATTATGAGTAGCCCAACAATCAGTCAATATGCAGCTATTGAAGCTTTAAAAAGAGGCGAAGATGATATAGAAGAAATGAAAAAAGCCTATGACCAAAGGAGAAAATTTTTATTACACTCCTTTAAAGAAATGGGATTAGATTGTTTTGAGCCTCAAGGTGCATTCTACGTATTTCCGAGTATTCAAAAATTAAATATGACTTCAGATGAATTTGCAACAGAATTGTTAAAAGAAGAAAAGGTTGCAGTTGTGCCAGGTACGGCATTTGGAGAGTGTGGAGAAGGGTTTATTAGATGTTCATATGCCTATTCTCTTGATAATCTAAAAATAGCTATGGAAAGAATAGCTAGATTTGTTCAAAAAAGATTATAAAGCAAAAGCAAAACCTCCTAATACTAGGAGGTTTTGCTTACTGTATAGGAATTTCCTATACAGTAAGTAGCTTATTAAAAACGCTGCATTTTTCTAACGAAGTTAGAAAAAGCTTGATGCGTAAGAACAAAGGTGACTTCAGATAAAAAGTTAACAAATCTTTTTTAGAGTGAAGAAGTCACTTTGTTCTACATCCCGTACAATAACCATAAAAATAAAGTTTTTCACTAATAACTTCAAACCCTGTATCTTCTTGAACTTTTTTAGCAGACTCTGCTAGTACATCTGTTTCCAAATCTATTACACTATTACATTTTAAACAAATAGCATGAGGATGTGGAGCAACAGTTGCATCATATCTAAAACTATCTTCTCCAACATTTATTTCCTGAACTAATTGTGCTTTTTTTAAAGTATCTAAAGTTTTATATACTGTAGCAAGACTCATTGTAGGATGTGTAGACTGTAATTGTTTGTAGATGGTTTCAGCACTAGGGTGTTCATTAGTGTTATATAGAATGTTAAAAATTGCCAAACGTTGAGGTGTTACTTTTAGTTCTTTGGCTTTTAGCATCTCCGTCAGCTTTTCCATAAAATACCACCTTTTAGATAATAATAATTCTTTACTGATAACTATATTAGTATATTTTGGGGCAAATGTCAATATAATATTGCTGTATTTGTTGATAAATATGCATATACTGTGGTAAAATATGCTTAAGGCTATCAAAGGAGGGCAAAAAAATGAATGTTAATTATATTAATTCGTTTCTTAGTGCTGCAACTAGTGTGTTGAGAGATGTATGTCAAATAGAGACAAAGGTAGGCAAACCCTATTTAAAAGATCCAATATATGCAAAAGATACATTAGTAATTATAATAGGCGTTACAGGCGCTATTAAAGGATCTGTGCTTATTAGTGTAGATGAAGAGGTATGTTGCGATATCGCATCAAAAATGATGATGGGGATGCCTGTAAATGAGTTAAACGATATGGCAAGAAGTGCAATAAGTGAACTATCTAACATGATTTTAGGGAATGCAGCTACTGTCTTTTCTACAGAAGGTATTAACATTGACATTACCCCTCCATCAATATGTTTTGGTAGTATGTCCATTTCATCAAGTGAGGTTAAAAATATATGTGTACCTCTTACTTATGAAGACAAAGAAATAAATTTTAATATTTCAGTAAAGGATGTAAAGTAATGAATATCATTTTACACGAACCAGAAATTCCTGCAAACACTGGTAATATAGGTAGAACTTGTGTAGCAACAGGAACCAAATTACATTTGATTAAACCCTTAGGATTTGACGTAGATGAACAATCTGTCAAAAGAGCAGGATTAGATTATTGGGAACATTTAGATGTTACAGTATATGAAAACTTTGAGGATTTTACTAATAAAAACCCAGAGGCAGTAATTTTTATGGCTACAACTAAGGCAAAAAAAACATATACAGAAGTAGAATATCCCGTCAACGCATTTATTATGTTTGGGAAAGAAAGTGCTGGGATTCCAGAAGAAATTCTTATTAATTATCCAGAGACAAGCATTAGAATACCAATGTTATCAGAAATAAGATCACTAAATCTATCAAATTCAGCTGCTATTATTTTATATGAAGCCTTAAGACAAAATAATTTTGTACAGATGCAAAAATCAGGTGAGTTAAGAAATTATAAATGGTAAAAACCTTTCTAATTGAAAGGTTTTTACCATTTCTTATGAAGACTTTAATAAAGTAAAGACAAACTCGGTGCCTTTTCCTTTTGTACTAAAAACTCTAATATTTTCATTATGTGCCTTTATAATTTCTCTTACAATTGAAAGACCAAGACCTGTTCCGTTTTTGTCTTTTCCTCTTGAAGGATCGCTCTTATAGAATCTATCCCATATATATTTTAAGTTCTCACATGGAATACCTTCCCCAGTATCATTAATAGATACATATACTTTTTCACGTAATTGAGTTGTTTCTATTGTAATATAACTATTTTCATAAGAAAATTTTACCGCATTATCAAAGAGATTATGTAGCACTTGTTGTATCTTATCAATATCTGCGAATACAAGAAGTTCTTCTTTGTCTAACATAAGAGTTACTTTAATATTTTTATTAAGACATTTTTGTTCAAACAAAGCAGTTACTTTTCTAATTACGGAATGAATGTCAAAAGTTCTATAATTTAAATTTAATCCACTGGTTTCCATTTTAGTTAAAAACAAAATATCAGAAGTTAATTTGTTTAAGCGTTCGGTTTCATCGTAAACAATATTTAAGTATTTGTCTTGATGTTGAGCAGAAATGGTTCCGTCTAATATAGCCCCTACATACCCTTTAATAGATGTAAGAGGGGATCTAAAATCATGGGATATATTAGCAATAAAACTTCGTCTTAATTCTTCCATCTTACTTAGTTCAAAAGCCATGGTATTAAGTGATGTAGCTAATTGACCTATTTCGTCATTGGTGTTAACAGTTAGAGTGGTGTCAAAGTCTCCATTAGCATATTTTAAAGCTGCATCATTCATATCATTTATAGGTTTAACAATCTTATTTCCAAAATAAATTATAAAAGAAACAGAAATGATCATAGTAATTATAAGGGTTATTAGACCAAGTGTATAAATGATAGAAGATTTTTCCTTTATGGTTAAAATATCATAATGTAAAAAAATGGACCCTTGATAAGCACTCTTTGTCATTATAGGAATTCCTACAGAAATGAACTCACCATTAAAGAAACCATAAAAATCACCTGTACTAGAAGAATGTTTATAAATTATTTCATCGTTTAAAGAATGAAGATTTATATTTCTATAAGGAGCAATTTCGTTTCTAGAGTCTAAAACAAGTTCGCCATGTCGGTTCGCAAACCAAATTCTAGTATCCAAAGACTGATCAAGGATAGTAATTAAGTAACTAATATCAAATGAATTCATTGAACCAGAATTATAAGCAGAAATATATTGATTTGCTAAAATGGTAGCTTCTTTTTTAAGCAACTCTTTTTTCTCAGTAATAAGATGATTTTCAACTATTTTATATGTAACTGTCATTAGGATAAAAAAACTAATGGAAAGAATAATAAAGTAAGATACTATTACTTTTCTAAGTAATGTTTTGCGCATTATTTCACCTCAAATTTATATCCTATACCCCATACAGTTTCAATACTCCAAGAACCAGGTGATTTTATTTTTTCACGTATACGTTTTATATGAACGTCAACGGTTCTTGTGTCTCCAATATACTCATATCCCCAGATACGATCTAAAAGTTTTTCTCTAGTAAAAACTTGATTAGGATTAGAAGCTAAAAAGTGCAATAGCTCTAATTCCTTAGGCGGCATTTCAATTTTTTGTCCATTATTAATAACGGTATAATTAGAAATATTAATATTTAGTTCATCAAAACTAATTTGTTTAGAAGAATCTTCTTTAGGTTGAAATCTTCTTAGGACTGCTTTAACACGGGCAATTAATTCCTTACTGTCAAAAGGCTTGACCATATAGTCATCAGCCCCTAATTCTAGTCCTAGAACTTTATCAAAGGTTTCACCTTTTGCAGTCAACATTATGATAGGGGTATTAGAAGTTTTTCTTATCTCCCTGCAAACATCATAGCCGCTAATACCAGGCAACATTAAATCTAATATAATAATATTAGGTTTATAAGTATTAAAAACAGATAATGCTGCTTCTCCAGTACTAGAAGCTTTTGTGTCATAGCCTTCTTTGTTTAGATACAATGAAATTAAGTCCGAAATTAGACTATCATCATCAACAATAAGAACTTTTTGCTTAAGATTTTGATCCATTGACAACATCCTTTCTATTTAAATTCAACAATGGTTACGCCAGATTCGCCCTCTCCAAAATTACCCAATCTAAAAGATTTAACATATTTACATTTTCTTAAATATGAATGAATTGCATCTCTTAAGGCGCCAGTCCCTTTTCCATGAATGAGAGTTACTTGAGGAATATGGGACAAATAAGCATCGTCAATGTATTTTTCAATTGTAGCTAAAGCATCATCTACAATATAACCTCGTACATCAATCTCTGGTTTAATAGAGGAAGATTTATTCATTTTAACTTTAGAGCTACCTGTAGTAGAGATAGTCTTGTTTTCAGTGGGTTCATTAATAATAGATAAATTTGATGCATGAACTTTTGTTTTTATAATACCCATTTGTATGAGGGCTTCCCCTTTATTATTTGGCGGAGTAAGAACAATACCATTTTGATTAAATGTGGAGACAAAAACTTTGTCACCAGCTTTAATATTTTTAATTTCAGTTTTTATAGGTTTCTTAGAAGTCAGACCAGAAGAAAAACCTTTCTCGATATTAGTAAGACGTTCTCTAATTTTCTGTCTTTCATTTTCAAGTTCAGGCTGATTTGCTGTTCCTGACTCTTTAACCCATTTATTGAATTTACGTATTGAATCATCAGCGACCATTTTAGCATCTTGTAAAATTTTATGAGCCTGTAGCTTAGCTTCTTTTATTATATCATCTCTTTGGCTAGAAATTTTATCTTTTTTATCTTCCATCTCTAGTTTTAGAGTCTCTATTTCTTTTCTGTACTTCTCTGCAATCTCTTTTTCTTTTTCAATGTCTTTTTTATTGATTTCCAAATCTGTAATTAAGTCTTCAAACTGCTTGTCTTGAATGGTTATTAAATCTTTAGCAGAATCAATAATATAATCTTGCAAACCTAACCTTTTAGAAATAGCAAAAGCATTACTTTTTCCTGGAATGCCAATAAGAAGCTTATAAGTTGGTTTTAAAGTTTGAACATCAAACTCGCAACTGGCATTTTCTACACCAGGTGTTGAAAGAGCAAAAACTTTTAGTTCGCTATAATGGGTGGTTGCAATGGTTCTAATGTTTTGATTGTGTAAATACTGTAAGATGGACATGGCCAAAGCAGCACCTTCAGTAGGGTCCGTTCCAGCACCTAACTCATCAAATAAAACCAAAGAATTCACATCAGCATTACTAAGAATGTTAATTATATTGGTCATATGAGATGAAAATGTGGATAAATTTTGTTCAATACTTTGCTCATCACCAATATCAGCATATACCTCATTAAAAAAGGCAAGCTCTGACCCATCAAAAGCAGGAATATGAAGACCAGATTGTCCCATTAGAGTTAAGAGACCAACTGTTTTTAAAGTAACAGTTTTACCACCAGTATTGGGTCCTGTGATCATAAGCATAGAGAACTCATTGCCTAACCAAACATCAATGGGAACAACTTCCTTTTGGTCTAAAAGAGGATGTCGACCCTTCTTAATATGAACTTTACCTACATTATTGAATACAGGGGCAACACAATTGAGTTTTTTTGCATAAGATGCCTTTGCAAAAATAAAATCAAGTCTCCCTAAGGTTTCTATATTCACATGCAATTCGTCAAAATATTCATTGGCAACAGAACTAAGCTCTGAAAGAATGCGATCTATTTCATCTTGTTCTTTGCTCATAAGTTCTCTAATATCATTATTCAATTTCACAACAGACATAGGTTCTATAAATAATGTAGAACCAGTAGACGACTGATCATGTATCATACCAGAAAACTGTTGGCGATACTCTTGTTTAACAGGTAAACAGTACCTATTATTTCGCATAGTAATAACACTCTCTTGAAGCATATTACGTACACTTGAAGAATTAATTAATTGGTTAAGACTTTGTCTAACTTTATCATTAAGATTTTTAATAGAGCGTCTAATAGATCGAAGTTCAGAACTAGCATCATCACTCATTTCATCTTTAGAAACAATACAATTTTTAATCTCTTGATTAAGTGGATTCAAAGGCTGTAAAGCATCAAACAAACTGTCAAGAATACCAGTATCTTGACTCTCTTTTTTATCACTTGAGTTATATTGTTTTCCTCTTGAACAAGCGTCTAAAACATAACTAATATCTAATAATTCTTCCATGTTTAAATCGCCACCAATTTTTAAACGGTTTAAACTGGACCTAATATCTTTAAAGTTTCTCATAGGAAGAGAACCTTTTCGGTAAACCATCATTAGAGCTTCTCCAGTTTCTTTTTGTGCAGCAATAACTGTATCATAGTCATTATACGGCTCAAGATTAATACAGAGAGCCTGACCAATTGAAGAATAAGCATAATTAGATAATTGTTCGATAATTTTATTATATTCAAGAGTTTTAAGAACTTTATTATTCATAGTTAATCACCTTACTAATTGTTTTTTCATATACGGAAGCATATACTTTATTATTTTTAACGTTCTTTACAAAAGAATGAATCTTTGTAAAATCTAAAGACTTCCAAAATTTGATTGCTGAGCTATTTTTATCTAGAATGGTTAATAGTATTTTTTCTATATTATAGTCATTACGTATTAAATCAACTGTATTAAAAAATAACTCTGTCCCATAATACTGTCTTGCCACATTATTAGAGATACTTATATTTTGTATCCATAAACAGTGATGATGAGTATTAATACAACCCTTTATACTCCCTAGCAGATCATTTGTAATATTACATTTAGCAATATAATAAAAATAAATGGAATTTTGGGTATGTTGAAGATCTACATTATTATAACCATTTAAATCATTAGTAATTATATTATAATCATCTTCATCAACAGATATAATATCTAGTCTTAAAGATTTTTTTTCAAGGACAATCATAAATCACCTTACTTATATGTATTATAAACTTAATTCTATTTTACAATAAAAAGGTAAAAAGATAAACAAACATTTTTTTAGGTATAAACTTTACAGTGAATAGGACTTAATACCCATAAAGCACTAAGGGAAAAACATTACTAAATAATCAGGATTATGGTATAATGTTATTGTTTTGTAAAATATTTACACTTTTTATTGGTTAATACTAACATAAATATCTACTTAATAGGTTTTCTAAATCTATAATTTTAATAGGTATCTAATACTAATTATAATGATAAGGTAGGAAAATAATTATGTTTACTATGAAACGTTCATTACAAAAAAAGCATAAGAAGAGAAATAAGTATATCACTATGATGCTTATTCCAGACCCAACTAAAAAAGCAAGGGCTATAAAAATACCTAAATGGATTAGCTACCCTATACTCATCTCAATAATAGTAATAACCATATCTGTCATTAATATGACCTCATATATTACTAAGTTAGAAAATGATTTAGAGGAACAAAACAACTTAGTAAAACAAACATATCTAGAAAATGAAAATCACATTGCAGAAATAAATGCTTTACATAAAATTAATGAAGAAAATTATCAAAAACTTGAATCCATAATTAGCTCAACGGAAGATTTGAGACAAGAGTTAGAGAAGTTATCTGAACACCAACAACAAATTGACGAGATATTTAATAATGTTGAAAAGACCACTCAAATACAACCATCTAATATGAGTCTTCAATTATCTAGAGTATCTAACCCCATAAACTTAACTTACTTATCCACTACAAAAGATGTTAATAGTACCAGTTTTGATGACCATATTGGGAATATAGAAAAAACGTTAGATGAATTATCAATGTACTTAAATAAAGAAATAGATGTATATCAGCAATTAGAAGAACAAGTAGAAGAGATGATACCATTTTGGGAAGCATACCCCTCCATATTACCTGTTGATGGCAGAGTAACAAGTAATTATGGATGGAGAAGAAATCCATTTGGAGGACCTGGATATGAATTTCATAATGGCATTGATTTATCTGCTTATTATAATACACCTGTAAAAGCAACAGGTAAAGGTGAAGTAATCTACGTAGGATATGACCATCTTTATGGGCGGATGGCTATTATAGACCATGGATATGGTATTGTTACAAAGTATGCCCATAACACAAGTATAACTGTAAAAAAAGGTGAAGTAGTTAAGCGAGGGGATATAATTGCAAAATCCGGTAGTACAGGAAGAAGTACAGGTCCTCATGTCCATTATGAAGTATTATTAAACGGAAAAACACAAAATCCAATAAATTATATTTATAAAGGAGAATAAGGAATGAAAAAAAAACCAAGCTACGAAAAGCCCACAACAATAATTGGCGAGGATACTATTGTTGAAGGAAGTCTTTTAAGAGCAAAAACCTCTTTGCAAATCAATGGGACATACATAGGTAATATTGAGGTTGAGGCAAGTGTTGTAATTGGTGAGAAGGGGAAAGTGCAAGGTAATATAAAATCCGACTTTATCCTAATAGCAGGTCATTTAGAAGGCAATTTAGAAAGTAATTATCAAGTACATATAACATCTACTGGAAAAGTGTATGGAGATATATACTGTGCAAGTATTATTATTGATGATGGTGCTTTATTAGATGGGACCTGTAAGATGAAGGAAACCAATCCTCAAACAAAAGTAAAAGAAGAAAAAGAAATAAGTAAAGCAAATTCTAAATAAAGATAAAGCTCTCATTGTATGGGGGCTTTATCTTTTGAAAAAAATATTTTATAATTATGGGTAAAGAACATAAATATCACACAATTAAACATAATAGATAAAGAAATCATTACAGTTTATTCATAAAAAGTTCATATTTTTTTTATATGATATAGTTACAGAAAAACATATAGAAGAATAAGGAGGTATAGTATGTTTGATGATAAAAACGATCTTAATAAAATAGATGGACATAATAATCCAGATGATAGTAATGATAATTTAGAAATGGATATAGAAATAGTTACAGATAAAGAAATAATACAAAGTCATTATCAAGAATCAATAGAAGAGATTAAAACTGGAAAAGTAATACAATGTGAAGACCCTCAATCTAAATACCATAAGTATTGTGAAGAAAAAATAAAAGAAAATGAATCAAAAAAGAAGAAATCCCCAATATCAAGCCTCTTATGGGTTAGTGTTATAGCTGTAGTATTCGGTACAGTATTTCAAATTACAGTAACTTTCACAGAACCCTATATTAACACCCTTATACATGGAGAAGAAAGTAACCCCTATTTTAGCTTTAATACAAGCCAGAATTCTGTAGAGAATGTAGCAAGTACTCAATTGGTGAATGATGGTCTAGATTCTAGTCAAGTAGGAAACTTACATTATTCCCCTGTGGCAGCAGTAGCAGAAGAAGTTAGTCCATCAATTGTAACCATTACAAGTACAGTGACAAGTTATGATTGGTTTAGAAACCCTTATGAAAATCAAGGAACAGGATCGGGTATTGTCTTTGGAGAACAAGGAGACGAGATACTAATTGTAACCAATTATCACGTTATACAAGGATCAAATAAAATAACAGTAACATTCATTGATGATTCATCTGTTGAAGCCTCAGTAAAAGGGTTTGAACCGGAAGCAGATCTAGCTGTAATAGCAATAAAAAGATCTGATTTAAAAAGGGGAAGTCTAAACAATATAAAAATAGCTACTTTTGGAGATTCAGACCAATTAAAAGTAGGGGAATTAGCAATTGCAATAGGAAATCCCTTAGGATATAGTCAAACAGTAACTGTAGGTGTAGTTAGTGCTCTGAACAGAGAAGTTAAAATTACAGATAAGAGTCTAGAACTTATCCAAACAGATGCAGCCATAAACCCAGGAAATAGTGGTGGTGCATTAGTGAATGCTAATGGTGAAGTCATTGGTATTAATGTGTTAAAATTCGCTTCAAATAATGTTGAAGGTATGGGATTTGCAATACCCATTAACACTGCCCTACCCATAATAGAAGATTTGGTGAATCAAAAACCAAAACCATATCTAGGGATAAATGGTCAAGATATTACAGATGAGTTATCTGAAATATATGCATTGCCTTTAGGAATATATATTGCACAAGTTGTTCCTAATACACCAGCAAGCAATGCAGGTATAAGACCTGGAGATATTTTAATAGAATTTAATGAAGTAAAAACATATTCAATGTCAAGTTTGCAAGAAGAATTAGCAAACCATGTACCAGGAGATAGGGTGAATCTAAAACTACTAAGAATAGAAAATAATAGAGTTCAATCCTATAATGTAACCGTTAGATTGGGAAATAGAATCGATTATGAATTCCATAGATAAAAGAAAAAACTGGCGTCTTAATTAGATGCCAGTTTTTCTAATGGTGCTAAGGCTATAAGACATTAATAATTTAAATAAATAATACCTTTGTTTTTTAAAAAAAATTAATGTATAATAACAATTAGTTAGATAGAATCGAAAGGAGTATTATATGTATTATATCTCAGAATTAAGAGAAGGAGATCAGGTAGTTGAACATTATCTGTGTAAACAAAAACAAGTACTAAAAACAAGGGCAGGTAAAAGCTACTATTCTCTAAAACTTCAAGATAAAACAGGGTGTGTAGATGCTAAGGTATGGGATCTTAATACTGGAATAGATGACTTTAATGAAAATGAGTATATTAAAGTTGAAGGTCAAGTACTTACATTCCAAAGTTCACTTCAACTTAGCCTAAGAAGAATAAGAAGAAGCCAAGAAGGGGAATATGACCCAAAAGAATATATACCAACATCCTCAAGAAACATAGAAGAAATGTATTCAGAATTAAAAACATATATAGATCAAATAAAAGAGCCTAGTATAAAAAAATTAACGGAAAAGTTTTTTGTTGAGGATAAAGATTTTATAAGCAGGTTTAAAGCCCATTCAGCTGCTAAAACTATGCACCATAGCTATATGGGTGGTCTATTAGAGCACACTTTATGTATTTTAAACTTATGTGAATTCTATGCAAAACAATATCCAATAATCAATACAGATATCTTATACGCATCAGCATTATTCCATGACATTGGAAAAATGTCAGAGCTATCAGGATTCCCAGAAAATGATTATACAGATGAAGGTCAATTATTAGGCCATATCATTATTGTATTACAATGGATAGACGAGAAAATAAAAGAAATACCTAATTTCTCCGTAAAAATAGCAAACCATATCAAGCACTGCATCATATCTCATCACGGACAACTAGAATATGGTTCTCCGAAAAAACCACAAACCATAGAAGCATTGGCATTACATTTTGCTGACAATACAGATGCAAAACTAAGAACTTTTACAGAGCTTTTATCTAACTCTGATGAAGATGGTCCGTGGATTGGATGGCAAAAGATATTTGATTCAAACATAAGAAAAACAACGTTCTAAAAATAAAACATAATGACTAGCAAGAGGAAGAGATGGAAAAACTAACCTTGAGCTAGTCATTCATATGCAAAAGAATAGAGGGAAAAAAATGGAAATAATAAAAAATGAATACTACACAATGACAATCGATGATATAGGTGACGGTGGCGAAGGTATAGGTAAAATAAATGGCTATACCATGTTTGTAAAAGATGCCCTTATAGGAGATGAAATAAAAGTAAAAGTAATAAAAACAAAGAAAAATTATGGCTTTGGAAAATTAGAAGAAATCATCACACCATCGCCATATCGTACAGAAGCGCCCTGTCCTATAGCAGAAAAATGTGGTGGATGCCAAATACAACATTTTGATTATAAGAGGCAATTACAATTCAAAGAAGAAAAAGTAAAAAATGTATTAGAGCGAATTGGTGGTCTTAAAGACATAAAAGTCAATGAGGTCATGGGAATGGAAGATCCATACTATTATAGAAACAAGGCACAATTCCCAGTAGGAAAAGACAAAGATGGCAATATTAAAATTGGTTATTATGCAGCACGTTCTCATAACATAATTGAAACAGAAAAATGTTATATAGGAGATCCTATTAACGAAGTAATAATACAAAAAGTAAAAGAATATATCGTTGAGAATAACATATCCGTATACAATGAAGAAAAACATGAAGGCCTAATAAGACACATACTAACAAGAGTAGGGTATCATACAAAAGAGTTAATGGTATGCTTAGTCATTAATGAAAGAAAGTTACCAAAACAAGATGCATTAATCAAAAAATTAGAAACCATCCCAAATATTAAAAGCATTTGTGTTAATACAAATCTAGAAAAGACTAATGTCATATTAGGTAAAAAAACAAAAACCATATGGGGACAAGATTATATCACAGATAAAATAGGTGACGTTTCATATAAAATATCACCAGTATCATTTTATCAGATCAACCCAACTCAAACAGAAAAACTATACAACACAGCATTAGAATATGCAGGTCTTACCGGTGAAGAAACAGTATGGGATATATACTGTGGTATAGGAACCATTACATTATTCTTAGCTCAAAAAGCAAAGAAAGTATATGGGGTAGAGATAGCAGAACAAGCAATAAGAGACGCATTAAGTAATGCAGAATTAAATGAAATAGAAAATGTAGAATTCTATGTAGGCAAAGCAGAAGAAGTCCTGCCAAGTTTATACGAAGAGCAAAATATAAAAGCAGATGTAATTGTAGTAGACCCTCCAAGAAAAGGTTGTGATGAGGAGCTACTAGATACAATAGTAAAGATGGCACCTAAAAAAGTTGTCTATGTATCTTGTGACCCAGCGACCTTAGCAAGAGATCTAAAATACTTTGGTGAAAATGGGTATACAGTATCACAAGTGCAACCTGTAGATATGTTTCCACATACATTGCACGTGGAGACGTGCATCTTGATAGAGAAGAAATAGAAAATCCATTTCAAGGGTTGCAAGAAATACAGCTATGATGCTTGAAATAGTACGGAAACTAAAAGACGTAGATATAGAAGTAAGATCTGAAAAAGGGATGGTGAGCTAAATGCTTACTGTCCTTTCTTCTTTTCCATGCACCAATTGTTTCAAAAGAAAGGTGGGAAGTATGGGCAAGGATGGGGGCAGATAAAATATGGGCGTCGTCATCTTTGAAGTGACACCGCCCCGATAATTTACTGTGTTATGGGTGAAAGTATTCTTGTTTTGGAGTTGCGTCATTCTTTTTTTAGACCAACTATACCCAAAATTATGCCAACAGCCATAGATAACACTCCAGCGTATTGTGGAATTTGCATATACTGTGCTTGTACAGCTACATCTGCAAAACCTAATACACCAACAGAATATATAATTGCTCCACCAACAAAAAGCATCCCTCCAAAAACAACTTTCTTCATACTCAGCCTCCTGAATTTTATTCTCGAATTTTAGAACCATCCACCTAGTTAGGTATATTACTAACGAAATAAAGAGGGGATTTGTGAATACCCTAAACTGCTACTTGGGGTTTTTTTATATTTTAGCATAGCAGAGAAGAGCTTTCAACTACGCAAATGTAAACATAGAGGTGTACAATCCAATTGGGGATAGATTGGATTTTGGAAAAAGCACACCATCTGGAGCATATGATATAATGCAGATAGGTGCTCATTACTTCTACAATGTAAATTGGTAATAACGATTGTCTTTATTAAAATTAAATACTTGAAACATATATAATACAAAATATTCATATTTATAACTACTCAAAAGATACGCTCTAATTTATATTATACATTAGAGCGTATTTTTAAAACCCACTTGAAAGTCAATACAAAATTAAAAGAGGTTTATGTGGCTACGTTGTTACCACTGTGATAAAATTAAAATGATAATTAAAAATATAGATGAACTATCCGGAATTTACCGGATAGTTCACTTTGAAAAAGTCAGACAGTGTCTGACGAAATTGATTAATAAATTTCAGAAATGGGGGATAATGTGGAGAATAAAACAGATATTCTTATTTATCAATTGGAAGACGGAAAAACTAAAATTGATGTAAGAATTGAAAATGAAACGGTATGGATGACACAAAAAGCCATTGCCGAGCTTTATCAAACAACTTCTCAAAATATAACACTTCACATAAAAAACATTTATGAAGAAGGTGAATTAGAGGAAAATTCAACTTGTAAGAATTACTTACAAGTTCAAACTGAAGGAAATAGAACGGTGCAGAGAAATTCACGTCACTATAACCTTGAAATGATTATTGCTATAGGTTACCGTGTACGCTCTAGTCGAGGTACACAATTCAGACGTTGGGCAACGGAAAGATTAAATGAATACTTAGTCAAAGGCTTTACCATAGATGATGAACGCCTTAAGGGTATGCGTAATATCGGTGATGATTACTTTGATGAGCTTTTAGAACGTATTCGTGATATTAGAGCATCAGAAAAAAGGTTTTATAAGAAAATCACGGATATCTATGCCTTATCTATGGATTATGATGCTAAATCAGAAGCTGCAAAGAAATTCTTTGCGACGGTTCAAAACAAACTTCATTTTGCCATTCATGGTCATACAGCAGCAGAATTAATTGAACAAAGAGCTGATGCATTAAAAGATAATATGGGTCTTACCACTTGGAAGGGTGAGAAGGTCCGTAAAGGGGATATCACTGTTGCCAAGAATTATTTAACGGAAAAAGAAATAAAATCCCTCAACCGTATTGTAACCATGTATCTAGATTATGCAGAAGATCAGGCTGAAAGACGTAACCCAATGTATATGAAGGATTGGGAAGAAAAGCTTAATGCCTTTCTAAAATTTAATGAGAGGGATATACTTACTGGCGCAGGTTCTATCTCTCAAGAAGTAGCTAAGGAACTTGCTGAAAAAGAATATGAGAAGTTTAATCAAAAGCGTTTAAATGCTCCTAAAAAAGATGACTTTGATGTATATTTAGAAGAGCATGAATGGACATATAAAAAATAATGGATTAGAGGTGATGTTAAGTACAAACAACTACTTTAGAGGGGGTACATCTTTACGCAAAACCCCTGTTTTCTGCGTATTATTATCACTTACCAGCCATAACACACGTTGAAACAGTTGTGTTGATAGAGAAGAAATAGGTTAGAATCATAGGACATTAAGATTTTGGGGTAAGTATAGTATTCGTCAATTGGTGAGAGTCCTGGGGGTAGGAAAGTCAATTGTAGAAAAAGCGACTAAGTGACAGTTGAAGCGTCCGAGACCACTGAAAGAGTCCTGATTTTTTATGCCAGATGAATACGATGCATAGATATCCATCTACTGCCTGCCTTAACTTCCAGTGGTATCTTTCTTATTAAGCCCCTAAACATACGAAAAAGCGCGCTGAGGTTCGCATTTTTGTAGTGATTTGGGAAGGATTTTTCACTGGTCCCGAAACCTAAGTTTTTTTATATTTATTATAGGTCAAGTTGAAGAGGGTGAGGGTATGAGAGTAAAGTTTAGTATGATTGATAAAGACTTAAGAACTACTGGAAGGATAATTAAGATAGCTAACAATACTTTTACTGAATCAAGATTTCGGCTAATGCACAAATTAAGTCGAAAAAACAATATTAAAATAAAAGATAATACGATACAATTCACTGAAGAGTGGATTCTCCGTAAAGATGGATCAAAGATGCGTATTTGCATATTTAGGCCTTTAATTCCTAAAGAAGGTGTTCCAGGAGTCCTGTGGATACACGGAGGAGGCTATGCGATTGGATCTCCCGAGGTTTCAAAGATTTATGCAAAAAAATTTATAGAAGCAAGTAATTGCGTGTTTATAGCTCCTGATTATCGTTTATCTATCGAATCACCATATCCAGCTGCTCTGGAAGATAGCTACGAAACACTTTTATGGATGAAAAGCCATGCAAAAGAATTAGGAATCAGTGACAACCAGCTTATGGTTGGTGGTGATAGTGCAGGCGGTGGATTAACGGCTGCTCTTACTCTCTACGCAAGAGATAAGGGTGAAGTGAATATTGCTTTTCAGATGCCATTGTACCCAATGATTGACGATAGGATGATAACAGAATCAGCAAAAGGCAATAACGCTCCTGTTTGGAATTCTAAATCTAACTTTAATGGTTGGAAACTATATCTTGGCAATCTATTTGGCACCTCAAATGTGCCTTGCTATGCTGCTGCTGCAAGATCAGAGGACTACAGCAATCTTCCACCAACAGTTACCTTTGTCGGAGATTTAGAACCTTTTAGAGATGAAACCATTCAATATGTAGAAAACTTAAGAAAAGCTGGAATTCCAGTTGAGTTTCAAATATTTAATGGGTGTTATCACGGTTTTGATCAAATATGTCCCAAAGCGGAGATAACACAAAAGGCACTTGAATTTCTTGTTAATTCTTTTGAGTATGCACTAGAACATTATTTTGCAGAACAAAATATCAATCAAGAAGCAGGAAATAGATCTGAGATTAAGGACTGATTAATATATGAGTCAATAATACAGCTTATAGATAGTGTATGAATACCGACTTTGTCTGAAAATAAAGCATCCCTTGAAATATAATAATTTCAAGGGATGTATTTGCATTAGAAGTTCCTAAAACTCGTTATGATTAAGTAGAAAAAATTCATTGAATTTTAATATATTACTTTATTAAATTTGCACCTAGTTCAAATGCTTTTTGACAATCTAAAGGAAATTGTACTTTTCTATGCTCTGCCCTTTCTTCTTCAGAGAATGCGTCAGCTTTATATTTTGAATAATCATCAAATTGATAAGTGCTATTAGAATACATAACTAGTGGTTTTGTAAATATATGTTCAATAGAAGACTCAATGTTATTGAAGGTAGTTAAATAACCAATTTGACTCATTGCTTCTTCTGGGGCATTCATTGTATAAATGAATGCTGTTGGCATCTTCTTTGGTGCAATGGAAGAATAGTTTTTATCATATACCAAATAAGGAAATATTAGTCTTTCTAAAAATGATTGTAATTGACCTGTTATAGTACCAAAATATATTGGAGAACCAAAAATAATACCGTTAGCCTCAGATACCTTTTCTAAAACTTCCTGAAGATCATCTTTTAGAGCACATTTTCCATAACTTGCACCGCCAAGTTTTTTACAGGCAAAGCAGCTTTTGCACCCAGTATAGTTTAAATCATATAAGTTAATGATTTCAGTTTCAATTTCATTACCTTTTGCTGATTCTTTTACTCCATCTAAAGATTTTTGAAGTAATGTAGCTGTATTTTTACTTTTTCTTGGACTTCCATTAATAGCATAAACTTTCATAGTAATGCTCCTTTTTCTTTATAGTGTTTTATAATTTTTCTGTTATAATAAAGATAGCACAAGGTCATAAAAATACAAGTATGCAGTTTTTTCTGCGTTAGTATAAAAAGTATACCATTAAATTTAAAGGAGTTGTAAATATGAATAATGATACGAATTGTGATGTGGGATTCACTAGTGATAATATATATGAGACAAAATGTCCACTTATATATGCATTAGAAATTATTGGAAAAAAGTGGAAACTACCTATTATGTGGTACTTATTTGAAAATGAATTTACTAGATATAATGAATTGAAGCGAAAAGTTAAAGGTATTACTAGTATGATGCTTACAAAAGCTTTAAAAGAATTAGAAGAACATAATCTTATTGTTAGAATCCAATATGAAGCGATTCCTCCTAAAGTTGAATATGCTCTAACAGAAAGAGGTAAAGCACTACTTCCTGCATTGAACGAATTGTCAAAGTGGGGAGGAGAACAACTTAAACTTGATAGGTTGAAATCAAGTTGTGAATAGCAAACGCTTTTTAAATGAAGAAATGACTGTTAAAATTATACGTATTCAAAATCATAGACAAGATTTTATGAGAATAATGTTTTGTATCGATAAAATGATGGACTAAGATTAGAATGTATGTCTGCGACTAGCTTTCCAAGCAAATGGTTGATATCGAAAAGGTAAGACTCTGAAAGCATTGAAAATACAAGGTTTCAGGGCTTGCAAAAATAAAAGTAATTCTATCTACTCGACTTTGACCCTCGATATGCGTTCATGGAAACATATCAAGGGTATATTTGTGGGTAAAAATTGAGCCTTAAAATTAGGGAAGGTTGAGTTGACAGATTAGATAAAGCATAGGTGGTGAGATAATTGCAAATGAACCGGCTTTTTGAAATTGTATACGTGCTATTGAGTAAAGGTAGAGTGACAGCAAAAGAGCTGTCAGAGCGCTTCGAAGTATCTCAACGAACTATTTACAGAGATATAGATGCGCTTAGCATCGCAGGCATTCCTGTATATACTGAGAAGGGCAAAGGCGGTGGCATTAGTCTGCTTCCTGAATTTACTTTGAGTCAATCTCTTTTAACTGAACAAGAACAGGAAGAGATTATTTCTGCCCTACAAGCGTTAGAAGCAGTTAAACCCAAAGAAACGACTAAGGCTTTAACAAAACTATCAGCTGTTTTTAGTAGAAAGGCTGTCAATTGGATTGATGTGGATTTTTCCGATTGGAGTCGTGGAGACAATAAATTATTTAGTAAACTTAAGACAGCGATATTTGATAAAATTGTTGTAGTATTCGATTATTATAGTACAAAGGGAGAAAAAACAAACCGAAATGTTGAACCCATACAGTTGTTTTTCAAGCATCGGGCGTGGTATTTAAAAGGCTTTTGTCTTTCTCGGCTTGATATACGATTGTTCAAGCTGACAAGGATGGAAAACTTAATACTTACTGAGCTGGGTTTCACTGAAAGAAATTTTTCGACTATCCTATTTGAATCTTCACAGGATGAAAAAAATAATAACTATATAAAGTTGGAAGTTAAAATTTTATCAGAAATGGCTTATCGAGTTTATGACGAGTTCGAACCTCAGAATATAAAAAAGCTAATGGATGGCAATTTCATTGCAACTGTTGTTTTTCCAGAGGATGGATGGGTGTACGGTTATATTATGTCATTTGGAGAATATATTGAGGTGCTTGAGCCTCTGCATATAAGAGAGATTATTCAAGAAAAATTGGATAAAGCTTTAAAAAAATATATTTAATATGACACTCTGTTGTCATATTAAATAGTCTATAATTGAGATATAACTGATAAGGAGGTATTACCGATGGAAGAAAAGTATTGTCAATCTTGTGCTATGCCAATGAGAGATACAGATGAAATGTATGGAACAAATTTAGATGGAACCAAGAATGAAGATTACTGTAAGTATTGTTACATGGAGGGGGCATTTACATCAGACATTTCTACGGAAAAAATGATCGAAGTTTGTGTTCCACACATGGTTTCTGCAAATTCTGGCATGAGTGAGGATAAAGCCAGAAATATTATGAAGGAATTCTTCCCCACATTAAAACGCTGGAAAATAGGATAAATACAGAGCGGGCATAGATCTATTTCTATGCCTTCTTGTTTTTGAAAAGGAGGGTTTATAGATGTGTGATAACTATATTAACTTGGAAATGAATAACATTGCTGAAAAACATTTGTGCTGTGCAATTTCTGACAAGAAACATCAGATTGGTGTTGATGTGAAGCGATCTTGGTTAGCTGAAAGGATATCTGAAGGACATGTTTTTAGAAAACTTGATGCTAAAGGAAAGGTTTTTATAGAATACGCGCCATTGGAAACTGCTTGGGTTCCTGTTAATGGTGAAAACTATATTTATATATATTGTTTTTGGGTATCAGGTAGTTTCAAGAGTAAGGGACATGGGAAAAAATTGTTAGAGTATTGCATTGAAGATGCGAAGAGGCATAAGAAATCAGGCATTTGCGTCATTAGTTCAAAGAAAAAAACACCTTTCCTTACAGACAAAAAATATATGCAAAACTATGGATTTGAAGTAGTAGATGCAATTGGAGATTATGAGCTATTGGCGTTATCATTTGATGACGCAAAACCTATTTTTACTGATAATGCTCGAAAGCAAGCAATTGATGATAAAGACCTTACAATTTATTACTCAAAGCAATGTCCATATATTCCTAATTGTATAGAGCAGGTTGAACTATTTTGCCAAGATAATAATATCCCATTAAACCTGATTGAAGTAGATAATTTAGAAAAAGCTAAATCTGTCCCAGGTGTATTTAATAATTATGCAGTTTTTTATAAAGGAAAATTTAAAACTATACATTTACTAAATGAAGGATATTTGAAAAAGAAGATTTTGATGTAAGCTCATGATAAATTAAAAAGAATGCAAAACAATTCTCTCAAAAAAAATAAATCTAAAATCAAAATGTGGAATTACCATGATTTTTAGGGTTGGTAGTACTCGGTAACATATCAGTATGTTTTGTCTTTCTCAGAAAATATTAACTGTAGAATATAAGTTGATATGAGGATACTTGTTCATAATTTAGAGTTTTATCAAAAGTGACATTTTCTAAAATTAATCATAAGGTGACATTATCACAAGTTAATAACGTTTACATTTGGATTATATTGACAAAGGGATATTTCTTTGATATTATATTACCGGTGGTAATTACCATTGGTAATATAGGGGGAGTCACTAAATTAACATGATTCACATTATAAAGCAGGAGGTTATTATGAACTCAAAATGTATAAGTATAAAACGGATAATTATTATAAACATCATTGCTATTCTCTTTTCAGCAATTTTTGCAATAATTGTTCATGCGCTTTTACCGTCTTCCTTAGATGATATTCAATTTGATAGCATACTTGTTGAATTGTTTGGATTTCCTTTTGTGGCATCATTATATTTCATTGTATTATTTACCCATTGTGCCATTGCAGTAAGATACATAGGAGTTAGATCAGAGGCAACCAAATTTCAAATAGGTATCCGATTTGGAGTTGTATTTGCAATGATTTATTTGCTAGGAATGCAAGAGGTGGTAGTTGAAGCTACTGCTTTTTCAGAGTGGGGGCTCGGATTTGTTAAACATAACTTTATTATGGGAATAGGTGATGCAATACCTGCAATATCGTTATGTTTTGTTATTAGCTTTTTTACGATAGCAAATAAAGAAAAAAGTAATTTAATTCATAAACTGAACTTTTCAGATATCATAAAGGCGGTTAGCATTATTGCTTTTGCTATAGTTGTTGGGCGAACATTTGCCTACGAAAGTGGTATTATAACAAGTAACTATGATACATATCCAATTCCAACCTATGTGTGGACAGTTTTATTTGGATTAATGCTTGGTTTTATTTATGTGATTTTATATCCTTTATTAGCATATAAAAATAATCTAAATTATATACCATTAAGGTTAGCAATAGTTGTTGGTTTAAATTGGATAATCTTTAACTGCTTTATAGGTCTAATTTTTAAAGATACTATGTTTGAAATGCTTCTACGAAGTGGATTAGATGTTTTGATATTTTTTATAGCTTCAATAATAATAGGTAAATATATTATTGCTAAAGAGTTCATTAGTAAAGATAGATTCTATGGATGACTATTTGGACCATCTTCTTAATAAGTTTTAAAAACTTGGAAGCGTGTTATATATCCCCCAAACTAGGTTTGGGGTTTTTTTGATCCCCAGAAGTCTAGCTTTTACGCAAATTAATATCATTACTGCGTTTACAGTTGAATCCCAAGTTAGCAAGAAGAGAGAAGTTGAATCAGATAACGGCAAAGAATCCAACAATAATGAAATAAGTCAGTGGAACTATTAGGCCGGGCATAATCCACTCTTTTCATTACTACATGCAGGCCGAGTCATGCAATATACCTTTAGTCCATCAATGATTTTAGTATCCTTAAGCTCATATCCAAACCTTTCGTAATAAACCACATTCTGCTCATTTTCTGTATCAAGTGCAATAGGGTAGGATGGCTGGGAAGATTCTGCAATTTCGTGAAATTCTCTTAGAACCTTTTTACCGATGTCCTTTTGATAAAGAATAATGACTAGTACTTTAGTTATTATGATAAAATAAAATTAATAGCTAAACAACTGAAAGTAAAGTTAGATCAAGAAGGTATTATTGAGAAGATAAACCTAACTAAAAATGAAGAGGTGTTGCTTGATGAATAAAAATGAAGAGTTTACAAATGAAAATAAGTGGAAAATAGAAAAAGACATCCAACAACTAAAGGAAAAACTCACACCACTACAATATGAAGTTACACAAAATAATGCCACAGAGAAGCCATTTCAGAACGAATTTTATGATAAGGATGAGGAGGGCATTTATGTGGATATTGTTTCAGGTGAACCACTATTTAGCTCAAAAGATAAATATAATTCTGGATGCGGCTGGCCAAGTTTTACACAACCTATTAACCGTTATCATATTGTTGATAAAATGGATAAGAATTATGGTATGATTCGAACGGAAGTACGTAGTAAGTATGGTGATTCTCATCTTGGTCATGTGTTCAATGATGGACCAAGGGAAGAGGGAGGCCTTAGATATTGTATTAATTCAGCTGCATTACGTTTCATTCCCAAAAGCCAGTTAAAAAAAGAAGGATACGGTGAGTATGAAGGAATTTTTGAGGAATTTACTAGGAGGTAATTATGAGTAAGACAAGGGTATAAGACAAGGGGACGTTTCCGTTGTCTTATTAAAAGTTAAGTGTTATACTAAAATGAGGTGATAGAATATGGCAAGGCAAGCAAGAAATAGATTTAATAGCGAAGTAATAGAAGCAGAGTTATATATATACATCAAAATCCAGTAAAAGCTAAAATAGTAGATAAAGCTGATGAATAGGATTGGAGTAGTTATAAAGAATATGAACTATAATACAAGCAAAAAGAGACATTCATTAATGCAAGTGTTATTAAGAATATTTTAAGACAATACGTGAATTAAAGGCCTATATGAATGAAAAGAATAATGACCAGTGCTTGGATTATTGTGATAAAATAAAATATACAGATAAACAATTAAAAGAAAAGTTAGATCAAGAAGGTATTATAGAGAAGATCAACAAAGAAAATATAGAGATAAGAATTTGGAAGTAGGGGTTAGTATTCAACAATTAGGGAGAGTTCTTGGAATAGGCAAGTCAATTGTAGAAAAAGCGACTAAGTGACAGTGGAAACGTCCCCGTGTCTCCCCCAAGTTCCATAAAAAGGAAAGGAAAGTTTGATAATGGTCCATAAAAATAAGATACTTAATTTTATACTCAACAGTACATTTGAAACAATTCTCGATCAAATTGATGAAATTCATCCAGTTGACTTTTTAGAAGCCCTTGCTGAATTTGAAGAAGACCCTTTACTCATACTTACCAAATTACCAGATGAGTACGTAGGGCATTTACTTGACTATGCTGAAGACGATGAAAAGTTTAAATTGCTTTCACTTTTTTCAGAAAAGAGAAAAGGTCAAATCGTTTCAGAGATGTCATCTGATGAGCTTGTAGATTTACTAGGCAGTCTTGATGAAGAAGACAAAATTAGCATCATCAACAATATGAACGTTGATGTTGTTGAAGAAGTGAAAGAGCTGCTCTCCTACGACCCTGAATCAGCAGGAGGGATAATGGCTACTGAGTTTATAGCCATTAAGGAATCATTTACAGTTAATCAAACCATAGAGTATTTACGAACTACGGCTCCTGGCTCAGAAACACCATATTATATCTATGTGGTTGATGATTTTGATGTATTAAAAGGAGTTGTTCCATTAAGAGAGATTATAATTTCTGATCCAAACACACTGGTAAAAGACATTATGATAGAAAATATAATAAGTGCACCCGTTGATATGGATCAAGAAGAGGTCGGTCATATTTTTGAAAAATACGGCTTTATGGCAGTGCCTGTAGTGGATCATAAAGGTGTGATATTAGGTATTGTAACCGTTGACGACGTGATGGAAATCATGAAAGAAGAATACACAGAAGATATGTTCAGACTTGCTGGACTTGATGAAGAAGAAAAAATCTCTGGATCTGTTTCAAGCGCTATTAAATCCCGTTTACCATGGTTGCTGGTTAACTTAGTCACAGCAATACTTGCAGCTGCAACCGTAAGTCTATTTGAAAATACCATTGCACAAATAGTTGCCCTTGCTACATTTATGCCTATTGTGGCTGGAATGGGAGGAAATGCTGGGACGCAGACACTTACCATGATTATCAGAGGTATTGCTTTAGGAGAATTAAGCTATGAAAACCAAAAGGAAATATTACATAAAGAAATCTGTATTGGCTTAATCAATGGATTATGTCTTGGTCTTGTGGTTGCTTGTCTAGGGTATTTCTGGGTGGGTAGTTTTGCTTTTGGGTTTGTCATTGGTCTAGCGATGTTTTTAAACCTAGTTGTTGCTACTGTGTCGGGTTATTATGTTCCAGTTATACTAAAAAAAATTGGTGTTGACCCAGCATTAGCATCAGCTGTATTTGTTACAACGGTCACAGATGTTTTAGGCTTTTTCTTTTTCTTAGGTCTCGCTACCATTATGATTACTTTTTTAATTTAATGTGCCTAAATGTCGGTACCTTCTTAATAAAACCGTTATTTGTTGTAATCAGACAAATAGCGGTTTTTTGTCTGTATTTCTGAATTTGATATACATAAAGAGGTTGACATGTAAGAATTTAAAACATATAATATAGTTAGTAAAACTAACTAACTACATACAAGAATCGGAGCTGATACAATGCAGGAAAATATCACCCTAGCAGCAGAAGAAATAGCTATGTTCTGTAGATTACATATGAACGTAAAAAAAGGATTGCCTATTAGATCTAGTGAGATGGGTGTGCTTATTTACATACAAAAGCAAAATGAAGCTGTTACGCCATTAATGATAAGCAATTTTTTTCAGATTGCTAAACCTTCCGTGACGACAATGGTTAATGAGCTAATTAAAAAGAATTATTTAACCAAAATGCCGTCGGCCACAGATGGGAGAAGTTATACTGTATCTATTACTGACAAAGGGCAAGAGCTAGTGGCATCAACACATTATGAATATTTTAAATCCATAGAACTACTTAAGGAGCAAATGGGAGTCGAGGATTTTGATACATTTCTTAGATTAATACAGAATGCAAATGAAATACTTAAGGGGGCTAAAAATCAATGAAAGTATTGATAACTGGAGCATCGGGGAATGTAGGAAGATATGTGGTAAAAGAGTTATTGAGTAAGGGGGAAACTGTAGTTGCAGCAGGAACTAATACTGAGAAATTAAAGAAAATTTTTGGAGAAACTGTTGATGTCGTTAACTTTGACTTTGCAGATGAAAAAACATATGAAAAAGCACTAGAAGAAGTAGATCGTGTATTTTTAATGAGGCCGCCCCATCTTGGGAAACCAGAGGATCTCTACCCTTTTATTGACGCTTTGAAATCGCATAATATAAAATTGGTTTCTTTCTTATCTTTAATGGGTGTTGAAAAGAATACCATACCGCCTCATCATAAGATTGAGAAATATATTGAAAAATTAGGTATTCCATATGCTCATATTAGGCCAGGATTTTTTATGCAAAATGTATCTGGGATTCACTCAGTAGAGATAAAAGAGAATAATGAAATATTTATTCCAGCTGGTAAGAGTAAATCAAGCTTTATTGATGCAGCAGACATTGGGCTATCAGTAGCAACATTGTTACATGAGTCAGAAAAATACAAAAACACAGCTCACACCATAACTGGAGCAGAGTCGTTAGATTATTATAACATAGCAAAAATTTTAAGCGAGGTTACTGGGAAGAAAATAATATATAAAAAACCTGGCTTTTTAAATTATAGAAGTTACTACATTAAGAAAAGGGGACTAGACAAAAATTATGTAAACGTAACCGTAGCCCTTTACTTTATGACGAGAATGGGGACTGCTAAAATGGTAACCAATGAGTTCTACCATCTTACAGGGCGAAAACCTCGAACTTTTCTCGAGTTTGCAAGTGAAAATGTTAATTGTTTCGTTTAGAAAAACCTTGTTATACCTAATTATGAAGGGGGAATCAGATTATGAATCTATTAAAAGACATTTTACCTATATTTAAAAAATATCAAATTACTTTTAAAGAAAAATATAGAGAAGTTGGTGACATTTATACCTTTATATTCGAATCAGAAGAACAAATTAATTGGAAGGCTGGTCAGCATGGGATATGCACAATAAATCATGTAAAGATTAATAAACCTACACGGGCTTTTAGTATAGCGTCCATACCATCTGAAGGACATATAAAGATTTCCATGAGAATAAGTGAAAATCCAAGTGAATATAAACAAGCGTTATTAAATCTTCAGCCAGGAATGAAAATATCCATGAGAGGGCCAATTGGATCCTTTTATACTGAAAATCAAAAACCACTATTGTTTATTGCGGGAGGCATAGGTATAACCCCTTATAGAGCTTTAATAAAAAATCTATTATTGAAATCTGTTCAAATGTCTAATGATGTTCAATTGCTTTACATGGACAGTCGAGAAGAGTTTATATATAGAGAGGAACTAGAGGAAGCTGGTAGATTATCCGCCATCAACACTAAGTATTTAAACAAACGTGAAGCTTTAAATGAAGAAATAGAAAAGTTTATAGCTAAGCATAATAATGAAGGGGAATACTTTATTGTTGGGACAAAATCTATGGTTAATCCCATAAAAGCTTTATTGAAAAGCAAAGGGATTAAGAAAAAGAATATAAAAAAAGATACATTTTTTGGCTACTAAAATATATAAAATAATCATTATAAGCTCAATTTGCAATGTAATTACTTGCTAATTGGGCTATTTTAAAGCATTTCTTTATTGGTAAAAATAGTAAAAATGAATTAAATACGACTTGAGACGTCATAATATGACAAAAGCGTTGCTAATCCACAAGGAAATGCTATAATATAGATATATATTATTTTGAAGTATGATAAAAGGTAAAAAGATGTGGTAACTGTTGTTTTATTGCAACCTTGTGACTGTAGCATAGAGAAAGGCATGTTACAAGGTTAATATGGAAAGGGTGAACGGTTGTATGAAGAGTATAAAGAATAAATTGATTATTTATTTTTCTGTTTTAATTTTGATTGCATCAGGCAGTATTGCTTTTATTTCTTTAAATACGGCTAGTGATGCAGTTATTAAAGAGGTAGAAGTGGCTTTAGAATCATTAGCACAAGAGGGAAGCAAGTTGATTAGTGCTAGGATAGATAATCATTATGTCTATATAGAAGGACTTTCAAATAGAGAATTAATGACCAGCAAAGAAAAATCTTTACAAGAAAAATTAACTTTTCTGAATCAAGTTGTTAAAGAAAGAGACGATTATATTAGAATGGGTATTGTTACACCTAATGGAATGCTTCATTTTACAGATTCTTTTCGAACTAACTCAACAGGGACAGATGTTAATAGTAGACAGTATTTTAATGATTCCATTAAGGGAGAAAGAGGGATACTACCGCCTACCATAAGTGTAAATCCATTGGATAATGAAGCAGTAGTAGTGGCCATATCAGTTCCAATATATCATAATAATGAAATTATAGGAGTTCTTGTAGGGGTTAAAGATGCAAATTTCTTAAATGCACTTTCAGATGATATGGGACTTGGTGAAAAAGGATTTGCTTATCTACTGAATCAAGAGGGAACGATTATTGCTTATCCTGACCGAAGCAAAGTTGCTAATCAGTTTAATCCTATAGTAGAACGACAAGAAGATTCATCTGTTGTATCATTGGGAAATGCAGTTGAAACAATGGTTGAGAAGAATCAAGGAACTATTTATTACCACTATGCAGGAGAGAATCTTTATGGGGGATATGCACCTATTAAAGGAACTAATTGGACCATGGTTATTACTGCCAATGAAGAAGAAGTTATGGCAGCAATCCCACAGATTAGAAATAATATTGCTTTAACCACATTAATTATTTTGATCATTAGTATTATTATTTGTTATTTGTTAGGGAATTCCATTGTTAATCCGGTTATTTCAATTATAAAATATGCTCAAAAAATTTCCAGTTTAAATATTACTGAAAATGTATCTAGTTCATTTATTAAAAGAAAAGACGAAATCGGCTCTTTAGGAATGGCACTTCAGACGATCACAGATAGTTTAAGACAGTTTATTAAACAAATAGCCGACACGGCGCATCAGGTAGCCGCTTCTTCTGAACAATTAACTTCTACAAGTCAACAGTCTGCAATTGCAGCGGATGAGGTAGCAAGAGCAATTGAAGAGATTGCATCTGGAGCTAATGACCAAGCAAAAGATACAGAAAAAGGCGTATACCATATGAATGAATTGGGGCAATTAATAGAGAATGATCAAATGTACGTTAAAGATTTAAATGTTTCAGTAGATGATGTTATTACATTAAAAGATGAAGGTTTAGAGATATTACTGGATTTAGTACAAAAAACAGAATTGAATAATCAGTCATCATCTCAAATAGAAGAGATTATTATACAGACCAATGAAAGTGCGGAAAAAATCGAAAAGGCAAGTATGATGATTAAAAACATTGCAGAACAGACTAATTTATTAGCATTAAATGCAGCTATAGAGGCTGCTAGAGCAGGAGAGAGCGGCAGAGGTTTTGCAGTTGTGGCAGATGAAATTAGAAAATTAGCAGAACAATCCAATACCTTTACAGGGGAGATCGATACTATAATTGGTGAATTAACGGATAAAACAGGGCAAGCAGTCCATACAATGCGCCAAGTTAGTGAGACTACAGCATTACAAACAAAAAGCGTAGAATTAACTAATACAAAATTTAAAGGAATTGACGAAGCCATTGAGAAAATGAAAAAAGTAATTCATGGCATTAATGAGTCAGGACAATCAATGGAAGAGAAAAGAGATCAAATTATAGGAGTTATTGAAAATCTCTCAGCAATATCAGAACAAAATGCAGCTGGAACTCAAGAAGCATCAGCATCTGTAGAAGAACAAACTGCCTCTATGGAAGAAATTGCCCATTCTAGTGAGCTTTTATCCCAATTAGCTGAAGAGATGCAAATAGGAATTTCTAAATTTAAATATTAAATAATATTAGACCTTCAAGGCAAACAATGTTAGTTTGCTATTGGAGGTCTTTTTACAAGACAAGGGCAAGACAAGGGGACGTTTCTGCTGTCTTTTTCAAGACAAGGGGACGCTTCTACTGTCTTGTTTATCAACACAACACGGCGATTCAGCTTAGAAATGGGACACAATGTATATAATATACAAGACAAGGGGACGTTTCTACTGTCTTGTTTATCAACACAAGACGACGATTCAGCTTAGAAATGGGACACAATGCAAAGACAAGGGGACGTTTCTACTGTCTTTTTTATCAACACAAGACGGCGATTCAGCTTAGAAATGGGACACAATGTATATAATAGAAGTTAAGCCAATATAATGTGAGATTTGACCTCGCCTGATATGGGCATTTTTTGAGATTTAAGAATAGAAAAGTTCTTTTTATTGCTAGTATTAGTAATTGCTTATTATAAAAGAATAACTACTTTAAATTATGGAAAAAATAACTAATTAAGGACAGCTAAAAATAATTCTATATTTGTGTATATTTAGTTAGAGAGGACAGTTATTTATGCAAAAAAAAGAAAATACGTTATTAATAAAAAACGGAAAAATATTAACTATGTCAGGCATTACCTATGATAGTGGAAGTGTATTAATAGAAGGCAATAAGATTGTAAAAGTTGCAGAATATATTGATGAAAGTAGCAACAAAATTTCAGAAATAATCGATGCAAGAAATTGCTGGGTTATGCCAGGAATTATAGAAGCCCATTGTCATATTGGGATTCAAGAGGAAAGAAAAGGTATTGAGGGAAATGACTGCAATGAAGTAGCCGAACCCATCACGCCGTATATCAAAGCTCTAGATGCAATTAATCCTATGGATTCTGCTTTTCATAATGCGTTAAGTTCAGGTATAACGAGTGTAATGGTGGGACCTGGAAGCTCAAATATAGTAGGTGGACAGTGGGTGTTTATGAAGACACACGGAAGATCAATAGATCAAATGGTTGTTCGGGAACCAGCTGCAATGAAAATTGCATTTGGAGAAAATGTAAAATCAAATTATAGCCAATATAATAGGATGCCAACAACTCGCATGTCTATTGCTGCGCTTTTAAGAGAAGAGCTATTTGAAGCTCAGCAGTATATTAAAGATAAAAAAAGTGCTGAGGAATCTAATAATAGCTATGACAAAGAATTTAGAAAAGAATGCTGGTTAGAGGTGTTCAATAAAAAAATTCCTTTGAAAGCACACGCCCATAGGGCAGATGATATTTTAACAGCAATACGAATAGCTAAAGAATTTGATTTGAGATTAACCATTGAACATTGTACTGAGGGACATTTAATTGCAAAGGAAATAAAGGAATCGGGATTTCCTGCAATTATTGGACCGACACTAGCATCAAGGAATAAAATAGAGACTCAATTCTCTGATTTCAAAACCGCAGGGATACTGCATAAGGAAGGGGTAAAAGTTGCTATTACCACTGATCATCCCGTTACAAGAATACAATATTTACCTATATGTGCAGGGTTTGCAGCAAAAGAAGGATTAGGTATAGAAGAAGGGCTCAAAGCAATCACAATAAATGCAGCAGAAATATGTAGCGTTTCCCATAGAGTTGGAAGTATCGAGGTAGGAAAAGATGCTGACATAGCAATTTTTGATGGAAACCCTATGGAAGTATTTACAAAAACTTTATACACTATAATTGATGGTGAAATTGTGTATAGTGAAAAAAATATAAATTCAAATCAGTGCCCCTCAAACTAAAGTTTGGGGATTTTTTTATTTCCGAAGACGACGGGACGCTTCTGTTGTCTGACTAAAGATGAGGGGACGTTTCTGTTGTCTGACTTAAATCTAATAATATACTACATTTGAGATAAATGGAAAGGCAAGGAAGAAGAATACAGTACAATAGGAAATTATCATAGAATACTTAGAGAAATAGACGAAAATATCTAAGAGTAAGTAGGGGTTAGTATAGGTCAATTAGGAAGACTTTTGGACTTGGTAAGATAATTGTTAAGATAGCTTTGAGGTGACACTTGAAACGTCCCCAAGTCTTCCCCAGTCTTCTACCCAAGTCTTCTAAACCTATGGATAATTTCAAGTGGATATTTAAATAGTCCTTTGTTATAATTGGAATATAAATAATGTGAAATACTGTGAAATATTGTGAAACAATATTAGTTAGAGAGGATAATAATTATGTCTATAAGTTTACGGACACGTTTTGCAATAACATTCGGAGCACTCATAATTGGATTGACAATCCTTCTCGGGATTTTGATAGGTCATAAAACAAGCTATGAGTTTAGAAATGAAATAGGTAATGCATTGTCTGAAACGGCATTCCAAATGGCAGATAAGTTAGATCAGTATATGTGGTCTCGATCTGGAGAAATTGAAATCTTAGCTGAATTAGAACCTTTGAAAGAGGGGACGGATATGATGGCTGTACAAACGCTATTGAATCAACTTCAGAAAAGTTTTCCTTCGTTTTCTTGGATAGGATTTACTGATAGTCAAGGAATTGTTCGAGCCGCTACTAATGGCATTTTAGTTGACCAAGATATCTCGCATCGGCCTGTATATCAAGAAGGTATAAAGGGTCACTTTATTGGGGATGTACACGATGCTGTACTGTTATCCAATTTGTTACCGAATCCTACTGGTGAGCCGATGAAATTTGTAGACATCAGTTTGCCTGTTTTTAATACGGCAGGAGAATATACTGGGGTGTTAGCAGCTCATTTAAGTTGGGAGTGGGCAAAAGAGATTGAGAACTCAATATTAAAACCCCTTGTTAATCGTAGACAAGTTGAATTGTTTGTAATAAGCGATATTGATGATACTATACTATTAGGACCATCAGAAATGATAGGACAGTCGTTAAAACTGGACAGCATTAATAATGCTCGCTTAGGGGATAATCATTGGAACATAGAAACATGGTATGATAATAAAGACTATCTTACTGGATTTGTACAAGCAGATGGATATATGAATTATCCTGGATTGGGTTGGGTTGTTCTAGTGAGACAGCCTGTAGGTATTGCCTATGCATCTGTAAAGAGTTTGCAAAATTTTATCTTTTTACTGGGAGGAGCATTATCAATTATATTCGCAGCATTAGGTTGGTTTATTGCTGGTAGAGTAGTGGAACCATTACAAGAAATTGCAGATGTTGCGAATAGGCTAAAAGTTGGCGATAAAGTAGCAATTCCTCAACATAAAGGTATTAAAGAGATAGAAATACTAGAGTCTTCACTGAGTCAGCTAATTGAAAGTCTTACTAAAACAGAGAGTGCTTTGGGAGAAATGGAAAGCTTAGCTCAGCACGACTCTTTGACAGGATTACCTAATAGGATCGCCCTTAATTATCATTTGGAGACAGCTATAAAAAAAGCTAAACAAAGTGGACTTACCTTAACTTTTCTTTATGTTGATTTAGATGGATTTAAGCAAGTAAATGATACTTTAGGCCATTATGTAGGTGACTTAGTGCTTCAAGAGGTGGCTAAACGACTTAAAATGAATATTCGAGATGATGAGATGGTAATAAGACTTGGGGGAGACGAGTTTTTAATGGTACTATATACTTCACTTAAGCATCCCATCGAAAATGCAACAGTTGTATCAGATCGTATTATTAAAGACTTAAATGAGCCGTTAAATTTGGACGGTAATAACGTGAAAATAGGATGTAGTATTGGAGGCGCAGTTTGGCCAATAAATCATACAGAAATTACAGAAATTATTGTATTAGCGGACGAAGCGCTATACGTATCCAAGAGAAATGGTAAAAACAGAGTTACTTTTAGTGATGTGAAAAAATCCATTTAATTAAAAATGGTTGAGAAAGATTTGAGGTGACAGTAGAAACGTCCCCAAGTCTTACCCAAGTCTTATTATTACCCAAGTCTTATTGAAAAATAACGTCCGTAGGCTAGAGTAGATATATAGCCTATGGACGTTATACATTTACATATTATCCCTATTATCACCAATAATTAATTGACTTTCTTGGTTAAAGAAGGTTTTATATCCTAATTGGACAAATATTATAACAGTCAAGGAAACACTTCCAAGAATACCAAGCATGATTGCTATCTGATATTCAATAGCAGTAACGGGCGATATACCAGACAGAATTTGTCCTGTCATCATTCCTGGCAAAAATACGATACCCATTCCCACCATAGAGTTAATGGTCGGAAGTATGGCAGAATCAAAAGCATTATCTACAATTTGCTTTGCGGCCATTTTAGGGGTTGCACCAAGCATTAATGCAGACTCAATAAGATGCCTTTCAGAATACATTCCATCTACAAGCCTTGTTACCCCAAGTGAAATGCCCGTCATGGAATTACCAATAAGCATTCCTGCGATGGGGATGAAGTATCTAGGATCATACCAAGGTGAAATATTGATAACAACAAGTAAGAAATAAATAAGGCTTGATAAAGTTCCAAATAACATAGATATAGCAATAATCTTTTTTAGGGATTTAGAAAGATTTGCTTTTATCCGCTTGTAAATATTATGGATAGCAAATACCTCCATGACGACTATTACTATAATTGTATTCAAAGGATTGATATTATTAAACAAATAAACAAGTACATAACCTGTTAGAACAAGTTGAACTGTCATTCTTATAGAAGAAATAAGTATTTCTTTTTCTCTTGAGATGCCCCTTGCCCTTACAATAAGCAACAGAATAACAACAAAAATATAAGCAGCTACCATTTGCCATAATTGAAGCTCTAATACGCCATCCATGTTATACCCCCTCCTCATTAATTACCATACCTTCTTTTATCTCAATTATTTCATCAGAGAATTCACTTGCTACTTTTTTAGAATGGGTGACCATAATAAGGGTTTTATTATTTTCTTTCGTATAATTCACTAGTGCTTCGATGATCATGTGCTCAGTCTCTTCATCAAGAGCAGAAGAAGGTTCGTCAAGTAGTAGTACTTCTGGTTTCATAAGAATTACTCTGCCAAGAGCGACCCTTTGCTTTTCTCCACCAGATAACTTTTCAGCATCTTGGTTTAATTCTTTATGTAGCTTTACCAATTTTAATACTTCATACAGCTCATTATCCGAGGGAAGTGGTTGTTCAGAAAACTTCAGTCCTATTAGTAGATTATCCTTGATACTCCCACTAAAAATAGCGGGGGATTGTGGAAGCATGACAATATCTCTTCTCAACTCTAATGAGTTTATGCCACTTAAGGGTTGATCATTATAAAAAATCTCTCCACTATCATAGCTAATTAATTTATTTAAAAGACGTAATAGTGTGGTTTTTCCACTTCCACTTTGACCTACCAAGCAAGTTACCTTATGTTTTTTTATAGTAAGGTTTTTAATATCCAAAATGTTTTTATACCGTACTTCCTTAAATGAAAACATAAAAATTCTCCTTTTTAATTTTAATCTCTAATTTCTTTAAATAATTCATAAGCTTTCCTTCGGGCTTCTTCTAAAACTTCATTCCCTAGTGTAGTTATCTGATAGTATTTTCTTATCTTACCGCCTATAGTTTTTTCCTCTTTTTCTAAAAGCCCTTTAGATTCCATGCTATGTAGTAAGGGATATAAGGTTCCGGGACTCATATCGTAGCCATGTTCTTTAAGTTCTTCGATCATCCAGGCACCATAGAAGGGGTCTTTTTTTGCATGATGAAGTATATGGATTTGTATAAAACCTAAGAAAAATTTTCTTAAAATTTGAGCTTGCATTTTTTTCACCTCTACTATATAATTTGGCTATAGATTTCGATATCAAGTTCCGATATCAAAGTTTGATACAATAATATCATAAAAGTCAATTCTTTACAAGAATTCTTGGTAGAAAATTCTAGTCATTTCAAATATAAGACATGGAGGAAGATTTTATGCTGAAAGGAGAAGAAAACTTGGAAAATCAAAAACAGATAAGATGGCGTACTTTTTTAAAAGATGTGTTCATTTGTTCTTTAGGAGCTTATGGAGGTCCTGAAGCTCATTATGGCGTTTTTACAGATCAAATGGTTACAAAGAAAGACTATTTAACTGAAGAAGAGTTGGTTGAGCTTATCGCTTTAACTGGTATTTTGCCCGGTCCGAGTAGTACCCAAACAATCGTAGCTATTGGACATAAAATTGGAGGGCCAGTGTTAGCATTTCTAACGATGCTGGTATGGGCATTACCTGTACTTACAGTTATGACATTACTTTCATTTTTAAGTCAATTTTTAGGGAACATGAACATATCTCAGGATGGATTACGTTACATTGGTCCAATGGCAGTAGGTTTCATCATTGTTGCTGCATACCGTATAGGACGTAAAGTAGTAAAGGATAAGATTACTTTTGGACTATTACTCTTTGGAGCTATAACCACTTACTTTATACGAGAAGCTTGGATTTTTCCATTGGTCCTGAGTATTGGCGGCGTGGTAAGTGTTATGACTTCAGGAGAGAAGAATTTATGGAATCGTGTAAAATTAAATCCACCTTGGGCATATTTGAGTGCATTTGGAATTTTTGCAATAGGAAGCCTTCTGCTTACTCTTATATGGGATAATAAAATTGTGCAATTATTTGAAAGTTTTTATCGCTATGGTTATTTGGTAATTGGTGGTGGACAAGTAGTAGTACCTCTTATGTATAGTGAATTAGTAGAAGTGACTCAGTATATGACAAATCAAGAATTTTTAACTGGATTCGGACTGGTACAGGGGCTGCCAGGGCCGATGTTTAGCTTTAGCGCATATGCAGGTGGAATGTCAGCTCGTGGAGGAAGTGCCTTGACTCAAGTAGTAGGTGCTATTACAGGGGGAATTGCAATATTTTTACCGGGGCTACTTTTAATCTACTTCATATATCCAATATGGGAAAACATAAAAAAAATTAAAGGAATAAAGGTTTCTTTAAAAGGCATCACTGCTGTTGCAGGTGGCTTAATTACTATAGCTGCGGTAATACTGATGCAAAGCAGTGGATTTGTGATTGATAATATTATCGTTATGCTACTTACGGTAGCTCTATTACTAACAAAAAAAGTTCCAGCACCGATTATTGTAGTATTGGCTATAGCTGCAGGATTTATTATTTAAAGAATTAGCAAGTAGAATTTAAAAAAAACTTTGGGGGCTGTCTCAGAATGATTTCTGTGATAAGCCCCTTTTTAACAGCTAAAAGACAAGACAAGGGAGGTTTTGGTTGTCTGATTTACATCTTAACCATATACTACAATTAAGGTGATAAATTATGGAAAATTAACGAAGAAAAAGAAGGTATGACTGGAATTTATTATAGAGTGCTAAGAGGTATTTAAAATACGAGAGGACTAGGGGGTAGTGTACGTCAGTTGGGGAGAATTTAAGACTTGGTTAGAAAATTGCTAAGAAAAAATTGAGGTGACAATAGAAACGTCCCCAAGTCTTCCTAGTTATAGTAATCCAAAAGGCTATACATAAAAGGAAATTTATGGTATAAATTATAGTAAAATTAATAGATGATATTATTACAAAAATGGCAAAAAAGGAGTGAATGCAAATGAATCCAATTATAGAAGTTAAAAATTTTACAAAAAAATACGGCGACTTTATAGCGGTTAATAATATATCCTTTGAAGTGGAAGAAGGAAGTATTTTTGCTTTTCTAGGACCAAATGGCGCAGGAAAAAGTACAACGATTAATACATTATGTACTATTTTCGAAAAAACCTCAGGGACTCTTTTAATTGATGGAAAAGATATTACAGAACAAAAAAGTGAAGCCAGAGCAGCAATAGGCGTTGTCTTTCAAGAGTCTACATTAGATGTGAAAATGACTATAGAAGAAAATTTGAAAATGCATTGTGTTTTTTATAATATACCTAAAAAAGAAGTGGAAGAGCGTATACAATTTGTTCTAAAATTAGTAGATCTATTAGATGAAAGGAAAAAAATCGTTGGTGCTTTGTCTGGCGGCATGAAAAGACGTGTGGAGATTGCCAGGGGATTAATTCATTACCCCAAGGTGTTGTTCTTAGATGAGCCAACAACAGGACTTGATCCCCAAACAAGAGCGCACATATGGGAATACATATTAAAACTTCAGAAAGAAAGAAACATTACAATCTTTCTTACAACCCACTATATGGAAGAAGCAGAAATATGCCATAAGGTAGCAATCATTGATGGTGGTGTTATTGTAGCATATGATACGCCTTATGCTTTGAAAAAAAAGCATACTAAAGATAAAGCTTATATCACAACAAAAGAGCCAATGGCCCTTGAAAATGTATTAAGCCAGTATTCTTTAAGTTATATTAAAAAAGAAGGGTATTACAGAGTGGAAGTAGAATATTTAGAACCTTTGTTAGAAGTACTCAGCCAACATAAAGAACATATTACCAATATAGAAATAAAAAAAGGCACTTTTAATGATGTCTTTTTAGAGATAACAGGTAAGACCATACGAGAGGAGGCTTAAATCTTGAATACAGTAATTGCATTATGGATTAGAGGCTTAAAAGCCTTTGTAAGAAATAAAACAGGATTGATTTTTTCATTGGTATTTCCATTTTTCTTTGTGTATGTATTTGGAGCAATTTTTAAGACAGACTTTATTGAGAATCCTATAGCCTATATGCTATCAGGGGTCATTATAGTAACGGTATTTGAAAGTGCTCTTAGTTTAGCATCAGGAACAGTGGATGATATGGTTAGTGGATTTATGAAAGAAGTGTTGGTTTCACCTACAAAAAGAATTGCTGTTGCAATGGGACAATTGCTTTCAGCGGCAACTGTATCAACAGTACAAGGGATTATGATATTGATTGTAGGTTTATTTATTGGCATTGAGTTTACTTCTTGGATAACCCCATTATATGTTCTTTTATCAATGATTTGCATTGGAATCGTTTTTTCTGGTGTTGGGCTATATATGGCCACAAAAGTTCGAAATGGTCAAACGTTCCAAATTATTAAGGCTGCAGTGACAATGCCACTTACATTTCTTTCAGGGGCCTATATTCCTTTATCCATGTTGCCAGGTACCCTTAGATATGTTGCATATCTAAATCCAATGACCTATGCCACTGCATTTTTTCGTATGATTGTATTAGAAAAAACCCATTTATCAATAGAAGAATTGGTAAGAGAAGAATTGGTTGTACAAATAAATGGTTTTGTTGTAACACCCTTTTTGACATTTGTTATTATTGTTTGTATTGGACTAATTTTTTTAACCCTATCAACGATCTCTTTTACCAAAACAGATTTTTCTAGAGTTAGCAGAAGTGATACAGATGCCAATAGCTTATGGGGATAACATTAAAAGTTAAAAGGAAGATGGTTAAATGAACCACCTTCCTTTTTAAGAATTAGAAAGGAGAATAACTCTATGCCTGGGCCAGATAAGAAAAAATTATATCCAAATGAAAATATAAGGACAGTTTGCTTTATAAGTAATTTACCTAAAAGACCTAATGTTGAAATTGGAGATTACACCTATTATAGTGATAATAAAAAATCTCCCGAGAGATTTTACGAAAACATAGAGCATCATTATGAATTCTTAGGAGATAAGTTGATAATAGGAAAATTCTGCGCTATTGCTGAGGGAATAAAGTTTGTTATGAATGGAGCCAACCACAAAATGGATGGTATTACAACCTACCCTTTTAATATCTTTGGTGGTGGTTGGGAAAAGGTTACTCCAACAGTAGAAGATTTACCATTTAAGGGTGATACAGTAATTGGTAATGATGTATGGATAGGCCAAAATGTTACTATCATGCCAGGGATTAAAGTAGGGGATGGTGCCATTATTGCAGCCAATTCAACTGTAGTAAAAAATATTGAGCCCTATAGTATTTATGGAGGAAACCCAGCTAAATTTATCAAAAAGCGTTTTGATGATGAAAAGATAGCATTTTTGTTAAAGATACAATGGTGGGATTGGGATGAAAGTAGAATTTTTGATAACCTTGAACTATTAGTATCAGGGGATGGGCTGGAACAATTAATGAGTTAAAAATTTGCGATCCTATTAGATAAAGATAGAAAGGCCCTCAGACTAAGGTTTGAGGGCCTTTCTATCCATTGTAGTGACAATCTAATTATATTGACAATAAAATAATATTATAGTATTATATTACCAATGGTAATTAAAGTGAGGTTGAAAATGTGAAGACAAGAAAAAAACAAATAGATAAAGATTTAATAATAGAGACTACGTTGGCTTTAATAGAAAAAAATGAAGGATTAAAGGATGTTAATTTAAGGGGCATTGCTAAAGCAATTGGATGTGCTCATACCAATCTATATAATTATTTTCAAAGCTTTAATGAAATTATTTGGGAGGCATTGGGTCGTGTTATTTTAAAAATGATTGCATATGTGGAAACTAATGTAGGTTCTGAAATAGAAGACGATGAAAAGATATTTATGCTTTTTGCTTCGGTAATAGACTTTTCGATGGATCATCCCGGTTGGTTTAGATTAATGTGGCTGGAAGAAATAGATGGAGAACCACCTAATGAAGTAATACAAATACTATCTATGCCTGGTGAGGGGTTAAAGGGTGCACTAATGAAAGCAAGTGGTAACAAACTTACCGAGGAGAGGGCCATAATAATTGAAGACATATTATACACTTATATTCACGGAGAACTATGTAAATGGATTAATAATCGTAGTTTTACAAATAACCCACAAGAAACTAAAGAAAAGTGGTTGTCTAATCTTAAGGAATTATATAGTTTGCTAATGGATAGAGGATAAAAAAGAATATAAAAGTAAAGGTAAAGTGTTTATTAATATGAAAAGGAGAGATTATTATGGCATCAATACTACTCATATACAAATCAAAAACAGGGTTTACAAAAAAATATGTGGATTGGATTACTGAATCCATTACTTGTGAGACAATATCATTGGAACAAATAGAAAGTGTAGATATTAATAATTATGACATTATTATTTATGGTGCAGGTATGCATGCTAGCCGAATACAAGGAATCAAGAAATTTAAAGATAAAGTAATGGATTTAGAAAATAAAAAAATAGTTGTTTTTATAACAGGGGCATCACCTTGTGAAGAAGAAATTGTCTCAGAAGTAAAAAAGAACAACTTTTCAGCAGATGAATTAGGTAAAATAAAGATTTTCTATTTTCAAAGTGGATTAAACTACGAAAAAATGGGATTTGGTGATAAAAGCATAATGAAAATTTATAGCACAGTGTTAAAATTTAAAAATAACAAGTCAGATATAGAAGAAGGAGCGAGTAAAGCTATTTTAGAATCATATGATTATTCTAGCAAAGAATATATTAAGCCTATGGTTGAATACTTAAATGAACTTATTAATAATATTATAACTGAAAAGGTTTAGATATGGTTAGAGTAGTTAAAAAAGACAAGGGGACGTTTCTGTTGTCTTCTCTAATAATCAATGGTATACTACACTAGAGGTGATAAAATATGCCAAGGCAAGCAAGAAAACGAAGTGGGACAGGAATTTATCATATCATGCTAAGAGGTATCGATAAAAGAAATATATTTCTTGATGATGAGGACAGAAATATATTCATAGAGAAAATAAAAAAGGCAAAAGAAAAAGCAAACTTCGAAATTTATGCTTATTGCCTAATGGACAATCATATTCATTTACTGATAATGGAAAGTGAAGATATTGGAACTAGTATTAAAAGAATAACCGTTGGGTATGTGACATGGCATAATAATAAATATGGAAGAACAGGGCACTTATTTCAAAATAGATATAACAGCGAAGTAGTTGAATCGGAGTCCTATTTACTTACAGTTTTAAGATACATTCATCAAAATCCTGTAAAGGCAAGAATGGTAGATAAAGCGGAGCAGTATATATGGAGTAGCTATAAAGAATATGAATTGGTTTACCAACAAAAAGAAACATTCATAAATGATAGAGTAGTTAAGAACTACTTTAAAAAGATATGTGATTTTAAAGTCTATATAAACGAAAAAAATAATGATCAGTGTATGGATTATCATGATAAAATAAAATACACAGATAATCAACTAAAAGGTAAATTAGATCAAGAAGGTATAATAGAGAAAATAAAAGAAGAAGTTGATATAGATGTAAGAAACGAAATTATAAAAGAAATATATGAGGAACTTGGGGTTAGTATACGTCAATTGGGGAGAGTTTTAGGACTTGGTAAGGCAATTGTAGAGAAAGCTTTGAGGTGACATTAGAAACGTCCCTAAGTCTTGTTGTTGGGGATTCATTAGAGGAGGACATATTATGAAAATTTCAAAGAAAGATGCATTGATGTGGTTTGAATTTTTTTCGATTTTATCAGAGGATGAGGAAATTATGGTAAAGCAACAAGAAATCATTTACTCTACCTTTGCACAAATTGAGGCAGCCATAGATCATAGAAATGACACATTAATGTCGGAAATTAAAAGTTTAAAAACATTGGAGAATAGAACTATTTATGTGGGGAATGAAAGCAAATTCCCTAAAGGATGTTCTTCTTGTCTTTTGGGAAGCGGCTTGAGTGCAATTAGGAAAACCAACAAATGTAACATAGAGTGTAAGTTCTGTTATAATTATGGAGGACTAGATGATATTCCTCCAGTTGGCGAAGGTATGTGGGAAATAGGAGGAACAAAATTTTATGAGAAAGATATTGATTTACTTCTTTCGATCTACCAGAAACCCACTGGCATTTCCTATGTTTATTTAGAGCCATTCATGGAAATTGAGAAATATTATTCGGTAATAAAGAAATTTAGTGATGCAGGGATTCATCAACATCTATATACAAATGGCACACTAGCAACGGAAGAGACTTTGAAAGCATTAGGTGAAGCCGGCCTTAATGAGATACGATTCAATCTGGGTGCGGCTAATTGTTCTGACAAAGTCATTAAAAATATCGCCATAGCTAAAAAATATATAAAAAATGTAGGTATTGAAACGCCAATGACACCTGAATTTTTCCAGGCTTTTTTTAAGAAAAAAGAAAAAATTTTAGCTACAAAACTGGATTTTATCAATTGTGCAGAATTACATTTAAATGAGAATAACATAGATAATTATCGTGGGGAAAACATGTATATTTCCAGACATGGCTATATATCTCCAACTTGGAGTAGGGAATTAACCCTGAAATTCATGAAAATAGCTGATGAGGAAAATTGGGATATAGCAGTTCATGATTGCTCAAACCATACAAAATTTGCGAGAAGTTTGAATTTGAGCAGTAAAGAGGGTAAATGGTTCGGAGCCAGTAATTATGCCTGTGAGTTTTCCAAGATACCATACCAAGTATTTTTGCCAATACTTCGTGATGAGAATTTTAAATTTTTAAGTGAAGAAGAATTGCCTGACGGCTATAAAGCAGGGGAAATGATTTTTTAGATACCCCATAGAAATAAGGGTTTAACATGCTAAACTTAACAGCTTCAGTAGTCCTCTGCATTCCTAGTGTTATATAGGAATATAACCATTGTGATAAGGTAGGGGGTGGAGTTACTATCAACGATATTGACTATGTCAATAGTAGTGGCCATCCACCTAGAATAGTGGGTTTTGTTTTAGAAGGAGAAGTTGAGCTTACGGGAGAGCTTTTTTATAGTGAATACTTTGGGAGCATAGCCCTATCCATTACTGATAATAGTATTTTTCCTTAAAGCCATTAACGACTTAAAGTTGCAACGGGGTAAATAATGTATACTCCCTTTGTAGTAGACTGTTAAAAAAATATAACGGTTTACTATGAGGGGAGTTTTGTTATAACCAGAAAGTATAAGGAATTATATGAAATTAAGAGCAGTTGTTGAAGATTATGTCATACTATTTTAGTTTTAAAAACAATTGACAGAAAAAAATCAAACTGTTATACTGTTATAGATGTATATAACAGTATAACAAGGAGGAAAATAGTATGATTCAATGTAAAAATTTAACTTTCGGGTACAAAAAACAGCCGGTATATGATAACTTTAACTGGAATTTAACATCAGGAAGCATCTGTGGCCTTCTTGGTCCAAATGGTGCAGGTAAAACAACATTGTTTAAAATTTTAACAGGATTGATGTTTCAGAGGGGGGGAGAAGTTTCTGTACTAGGTCATAATCCTAATAAGCGGGAAGAAAATTTTTATAAAAAATTGACGTATGTTGCGGAGGAACTTCCTTGCCCAAATATGAGCCCAAGGGAGTATGCAAGTATATGTGGACCACTATATCCAAATTTTTCTATAGAACGATTTGAGGAGCTTTGCCAAAGCTTTGAAGTTAATGAGAATAAGGATTTTTCAAATTATAGTGCCGGGGACCTTAGAAAGGCATGGCTATCGATTACTCTTTCCTGTAGAACAGAACTTATTCTTCTAGATGAGCCGTCTAAGGGTCTTGATATAAATGCGCAGACTGTTTTACGAAAGGTTCTTGCTGAAACTGCTGCCGATGGGTCCACTATTATACTCTCCACCCATCATGTGCGAGAGGTAGAAGGTCTTTTAGATTATATAACTATAATTGACAGAGGGGGACATTTACGTCTTAATGCGGGGATAGAGAACCTATATAAGGAATATAGCTTAATACACAGCTTAACGAAAGAGCAGATTCCTACTGAATCCCTGGCATACCAAAGAAGGGCTACGGGATGGACGGCCCTGTTAAAAGAACCTTCAAATTCGCCACAGGATATTCCTTTAGAACTTTTGTTTACTGGTCTTTGTGGAAAGAAAAAGGAGGTTTCAAATGAATAGAAAACGAAGTTTGAAAGTAAAGGAGATTTTTTCTTTTTTAGAGGTTGGCATTTTTTATTGGAGACTACTTATTCTTCCTTTTGCAGGAGTATTTCTTTTTGTTGTAAGTTTTAGTATAAGTGAAAATATTACTTTTGGAAAGGGTGTTCTATCCTTTAGTGCAACTTTTTATACCTTATTTCTTCTTATCTTAGGGGGATGGATTGGTTCTTTTGTTAGGGACAAAATTATTAATCGAAATGTCATAGATTTGATTCTATTATGGCCACTTAACAAAAGAAAAAAGTTATTTTGGATACAATTAAGAAGTACTTGGATACCAGCAATTTTACTGATTTTAGGTGCAATGATAGGTGGCTATTTTTTAGAACCCAGTGCCCTAGGAATGCTTCTTAACTCTCTTCCTTACGGTTTGGCATTAGCATTTTTCCTAAGTGTTCTTATTTGGAAGGGATCTTATGATGTTACAGAGGTTGGAGATTTTGTTGGAAAAGTAAGTTATCGAGAGGAGATAGGTTTGTCTTTACTAACCACTTTTCTATGTTTTAGTCCTATACTCCTTGAGCTTTTACCTTTTTATGTGCAGAATATGGTAAGTATTGGATTGCTGCTTATAGGATTCGTTTATAGAAAATCTTCAAAACACGAGATCCAAATAGGAGGTGGAGAGTGTAATCAAAGTAAATCCCCAGAAAACGGGAAACCTCAGGATCTTAGTTTCTTAAAATCCATCAAAAACCCAATGTTTCGTTATTTTTATTATCTTGAATGGGACTATATTAAAAAGCCTATAAAATCCTACTTAATTAATATAGCTGCAGTTTCTTTTATTGTCCTTATATACTACGCCTATACGGGATTGTTTTCATCAAATAACGATATATCTAACTTTCACAGGTCGTTATTTATTAGCTTATTAGTAAGTTATACTTCTGTGTTTATGCATCAAGGTGAGCAAATGATGAATAATGAAATGAAAATACTTCTTCCATTGTCTCCAATTAAAAAAGCAATTACTCATCTTCTTAACCGGATTCTTCGACCAACAGCATATGCTTTTTTAAATATAATAGGAGTGGTCCTGATAATTGGTCTTTCACACCGAGGATTATCTTTAATAATTCAACAACCCTATTTGCCTTATGGAAGCCTGATTTTAGAAATATTTATGTATACTTTGATGTTGTTACCTCTATCCATTGCTGCCTTTAGTTTGTTAGATTTTATATTAAAAGGGCTAATGGTTGTTATGCAAGGTTTAGGTTTTTTTAAGGTCTGTTCTTTGTTGAACAGAGGTACCTTCTTCTTTTATTTTTTCCCCTTGCTCTTCTTAGTTGTAATGAGAGGCGAAGAGTTACCAAGAATTGAAATTTTTATAAGACATTCAGCTATCCCACTTTATCTAGGAGTATTCGTCCTTAGTCAAATGGGCCTTTACTGGACAATGAAAAAGATCCAGGTGATCTCATCATGAAGCAAGAGTTTAGAGAAGGTATCACCATCTATAGTCAGATTGTTTCTAACATCGAGAATGCTATCCTTGAAGGAGAATTAAAGCCTGAAGAACGCCTTTCTTCTCTTCGAGAGAGCGCCGTGGAGATGGAGGTCAATATTAATACCATTATGCGGGCTTATAATCTACTAGAAGAGGAGGGGATCCTAAGGAAAAAAAGAGGTCTTGGTTTTTTTGTGAGTGAAGATGCCCTGAAAATCATCCAAAAAAAGCGACGAGAAGCATTCTATCAAAACACAGTCCCAGAACTTTCTAAAACCCTAGAACGATTGGGAATCAATGTGGACGACTTAATAGAGGCATTAAAGAAAGAAGGAACAAGCTAATATATGCTAATAAGTTTTGGAAAAAACATTTTACTTCATTGTTACATGAAGAGTTCGGAAAATAAGATATTTCCCCTCAGACTAGATTTTAACGGTTTGAGGGGTTTTTAGATCCAAGGGGTCCAACTATTACGCATATATGAAAAAATAATAACCAGTGTATGGATTATTATGATAGAAGATATAAGCAGCTAATGAAAGGAAGAAGGCATAATAATAAAAAGGTGACACTAGAAACGTCCCCAAGTCTTATTTAATATTCATCATTAGATGTAAGACAAACAGTTTTATAACTTCCTCAGACTAGGCTTTGAGGGAGTTTTTTGTTTGTCAAATCCTCTAAAAGCTGATATCATAATAAGGAAAGTGTCATACAAGCTAATGGGGCTGTATGTTGGCCATTGACCAGCCTATGCCTCTTAATGCGCAAGAGCCACAAGCTTTGTTGAAAGCAGTATTCTCTAATCCTTCCAAGCAAGTTTGACAATACTACTTTAAAATAAATAATAAAGGATTAAATATAGATGATGAAAAAATTAGTTATTGGGATATTAGCCCATGTAGATGCAGGTAAAACAACATTATCAGAGAGTTTGCTTTATCTGAGTGGGAAAATAGGAGAATTAGGTAGAGTGGATAAAAAGAATGCCTATCTAGACAATTATGAACTAGAAAGGGCAAGGGGAATCACTATTTTCTCTAAGCAAGCCATATTTGAAATTGATAGCACTCAGATTACTTTATTGGATACCCCAGGTCATGTGGATTTTTCCGCTGAAATGGAGAGAACACTTCAGGTACTGGATTATGCCATTTTAGTTATAAGTGGTGCTGATGGCGTGCAAGGCCATACCAAAACATTATGGCGATTGCTTCATATGTATCAGATACCTGTTTTTTTATTTGTTAATAAAATGGATCAATACGGAGTAGATAAAAATAAACTTATAAATGAAATAAAAAAGCAGTTAGATGATGGCTGCATTGATTTTGGACAAGCTAAGACAGATGACTTTTATGAAGAACTGGCTATATGTGATGAACTAATGATGGAAACTTATTTAGAAAAAGGGCATATTCAAACTGAGTCTATTAAAAAAGCCATCAAAGAGCGGAAAGTATTTCCCTGTTTCTACGGTTCCGCATTAAAATTAGAGGGTATTGAAACATTTATGGAAGGGATCGCTCAGTATACAATGATACCTTGTTATCCTAATGAATTTGGGGCTAAAATATTCAAGATTACAAGAGATGAACAAGGAAATAGGGTTACACACCTAAAACTTACAGGGGGAAGTCTTAAGGTAAAAGATCTCTTAACACTTAGTGATTGGCAAGAAAAGGTGAACCAAATAAGGATATATTCTGGTGAGAAATTTGAAACTATAAGTGGTATAGATGCAGGTGCGATTTGTGCAGTAACAGGACTCACAAAAACTAAGCCGGGAGAAGGTTTAGGGATAGAGAAAGCTTCAGAGAAACCAATATTAGAGCCTGTACTCTCCTACCAAATTATACTACCAGAGGGATTAGACCCAAGGGCAATGCTACCAAAGTTACGTGAGCTTGAAGAAGAAGAGCCAGAGCTTCAGATTGTCTGGGATGAGCAACTTCAAGAAATTCAGGTACAGATTATGGGAGAAGTACAGATAGAGATTTTGCAAAGTCTGATACAAAGTCGTTTTGGTGTAGAAGTGTTTTTTGATGACGGCAGAATTGTCTATAAAGAGACCATTGCCAATGTCGTTGAGGGGGTAGGACATTTTGAACCTTTAAGACATTATGCAGAGGTACATCTTTTGTTAGAACCGGGTAAACCAGGAAGTGGACTGAAGTTTGATACAATATGTAGTGAGGATATACTGGGTAAAAGTTGGCAAAGACTTGTTCTAAGTCATTTAGAAGAAAAAAAACATAAAGGTGTTCTGACAGGATCAGCAATCACAGATATGAAAATTACTTTAGTCTCAGGCAAAGCACATAACAAGCATACACAAGGTGGTGACTTTAGGGAAGCCACTTATCGTGCAGTACGTCAAGGCTTAAAGGAAGCTGAGTCTATAGTGTTGGAGCCTTATTATGCTTTTCAACTTGAATTACCTGAAAAAATGGTTGGAAAAGCTATGAATGACATTGAAACGATGCGCGGTACCAGCCAAATAACTCAGTTAGATGGAGAAATGGCAATTTTAGTGGGAAGTGCACCTGTTATAACCATGAGGAATTACCATAAAGAAGTAACTTCCTATACAAAAGGCCTTGGTAGGCTATTTTGCAACTTAAAGGGTTATGAACCATGCCATAATGCTGAAGAAGTTATTGAATCTATTGGTTATGATTCAGAAAGAGATCCAGAAAATCCAACAGGGTCTGTTTTTTGTTCACATGGCGCAGGATTTTCGGTGGATTGGAGTGAAGTTAAGGACTATATGCATGTAGAAAGCTTTCTTCAGAAAACAGATGAGTCTTCAGAACCAAAAACCATAATTCAAAAAGAAGAACCTTCACACTCAGAAGAAAGGCACATTAGTTTAGAAGAAATAGATCACATAATGAATAAAACTTTCTACGCCAATCAAGGTACCAAATCCGATTGGAAAAAAAGTAAAACAGCCAAAGAAAGTTATTTTAAGCCTGTTGAGTATACTAAAAAACAAGAAATAAAAGAAGAGTATCTACTTGTGGACGGCTATAATATTATCTATGCTTGGACTGAGTTGAAAGAGTTAGCTGATGAAAATATGGATGCTGCCAGAATGAAACTTCTAGATGTATTGAGTAACTATCAAGGGATTAAAAAATGCCATGTGATCGTTGTATTTGATGCATATCGTGTCCAAGGTCATCGTGAAGAAAGTATTAAATATCATAATATCCACATGATTTTTACAAAGGAAGCACAAACGGCTGATGAGTATATAGAAAAATTCGCTTATAATAATAAGAAAAAATACAAAGTAGTAGTTGCAACATCAGATGGGTTGCAACAAATAATTGTAAGGGGAGCGGGAGGTTCTCTCTTATCTGCAAGAGACCTCAAGGCTGAAATTGAAAAGACCAATGAAATAATTAGGCAGACCCATAAGGAAATGAACTCTCAAAGGAATCATATAATGGATGCCTTGTCTCCGGAAATAAAAAAGCAGATGGAAGAAATGGCTGATAAAAATCAAGAGTGAAGTATAGGTTAGAAATTGATAGATATAATAAAATTCGTCTTTAGTCTGATAGGAGGCTTTGCCGCCTTTTTGTGAACAAATTGATAACATTTATTTATCTATAGGATTTGCGTTTTGGGATTTATTGATTTGTAGTATAATAATACAAGCATGTTTTTATAGGGGGTTTTTTATGGCAATCTTAAGTCCATCATTATCGCAAAAATTTATAGATAAAACGGCAACGTATTTTGAATATAATATTAATATAATGAATGAAAAAGGCATTATTATAGCAAGCAAAGATACAGAAAGAATAGGAGATTTCCACGAAGTAGCCTACAATATGTTAAATGGTATATTAGATTCAGGAGTCGTAAAAGAAGAAGAAAAATATCTAGGAACAAAACTAGGCGTAAATTTATTTATAGATTATAAAGGGAAGCATGTTGGCGTTATTGGTATCTCAGGAGCTCCAGAGTCTGTTCAAGTATTTGCTGAAATGCTAAAAACATTTATAGAAGCTATGCTTGAATACGAAGTTCATATGGAAGGTGAACGTCGAAAAAGAGATAAATCTGAACAATTCTTATACTATCTCTTATTTGCAGAGAATGTAGATGTAACGGAACTCCATAGTATGGCAGATGACCTTGGAATAAATAAAGACATATTAAGAGTTTGTATTATTGTAAAAAATGATTCAGAATTATCTCCTAAAAAAATAATACAAACCATAACAGATTCAAAAGGGTACTCTCATCAAGATATAATAACAGTAGCTAGAAATAATGATATTATTTTATATAAAACCATAAACATGAAAAAAAAGGAAGCGATAAAAAATTACAAATACTTTATGGAAGAATTCATAAATGAAATTTTAACTCAGGGTTCGATTAAAACATTTGAGAAAAAAATAAGTTTTTACATTGGTTCTTTACAAGAAGATATTGGTAAATATAGAGGGTCGTATATACATGCCCAACATATGACTATGAAAATAAAAAATAAATCAGGTACCTACTATTTTAATGATTATATTGGGGATTACTATAGAGATATAGTGACTTTAAAGGTTTATAATGATATATACAGCGTATATGATACAGTTTTTACGAAAGAAGAGAAGAAACAAATCACAGAAACAGTAGAGACTCTTAAGAAGAACAATTACAATATAGTGAACAGTTCCAAAGACCTTTTTGTACATCGGAATACATTATTATTTAGAATTAACAAATTAAAAGATATACTTAATATAGATCCTATTGCAAATGCAGCAGATAGAGAATTTCTTAATGAACTGGCTTATTACTTTGGTTCTAAATAAAACAACTATACGAAAAAACATTAACTAAATAGTAGAATTAATCAAGATGGTTGTACATAAGGTACAACCATCTTCTTTTTTTTAGTATAGTAAGAACATATTTAATAAACTCTAAATACTGTATAATGAAATTAATCAATAATTACACATTAATACAATATTAAATTGAAAACAATAATAACATAATAATATTTACTGAAAAGTCTGTCAAGAAATCAGTACCTGTACTATATCACATTGATTTAAGGCTCTAAGCTTTGAATATATTTATTTGCGTTACTAATTAACAGGAGGATGGTATTATGAAAAAAGTTTTAGCACTAATGGTTGTACTAGTATTAATGACATCATTGGTAGGTTGTGGTCAGAAAGAAGAACAAACCACTCCAAGCCCAAGCACACCAACTGTTCCAGATGGAGCAAGTGTAGGTGATGAGGAAATTAACCTCAGATTCTCATGGTGGGGTGGAGATGCTCGTCATGAAGCTACTTTAGAAGTAATTAGGTTATTTGAAGAAGCCAATCCAAACATTAAAGTTGAGCCAGAGTACACTGCTTGGTCTGGCCATTTCGAAAGAATCGCAGCACAATTAACAGCAAGAGATGAAGCTGACCTTATGCAAATTAACTTTAACTGGTTCTATGGATTCTCTCCAGACGGAGATGGATTCTATGACTTAAGAGAATTAGACCATATTTTAAATTTAAACAATTGGCCAGCAGAAAGCTTTGAGCCAATTACAATTAATGGAAAAATACAAGGAATCCCAACAAGTATTGGGGCAAGAATCTACTATTTAAACAAAACAATGTATGACCGTGCAGGAGTAGGAATTCCAGAAACTTGGGATGACTTAATGGCTGCAGGTAGAGCCTTTAGAGACAATTTAGGTCCAGATTATTACCCAATTGGTAATGTAAATTACGGTGAGGGTGCAGCAATGATGACATTTGGCTACTTAGCTCAAAAATATGGAAAAGATATTTTTGAAGGCAATGAAATGGCTTATACAGTAGATGAGTTAGCAGATGGATTTAGATTTATGCAAGACTTACTTGACAATCATGTAATACCTGATTTCCATTTTGATTCAGCTAATAGAAACCATGAGAATCCAAACTGGATTAGTGGAAGATATGCAGGGGTTTACTTATGGAATTCTAACATCAATGTTTATGCGCAAAACATTGATCCAGCTACAAATCCTAATGTTGTTGCAGCACCGTTTATTAAATTAGGTGATAATGATCTACACAGTGGTGTATTCAGTAAAATTCTTATGGCATTCTCTATAAGTAATCACACGAACCATCCAGAAGAAGCAGCTATGTTATTAAACTTCTTATATACCGACAAAGAAGCTGTTTTAGCACACGGATTACAAAGAGCAATCCCATTAAACAAAATAGCAGAAGAAATTCTTGCGGCAGAAGGTCAATTAGAAGGACTTCAATATGAAGGACATGTTTTAACAAGTCAAACAGCAACATATTCTTTCCACCCATTCTTTGAAGATAATACAGTTAGATCAGCATACAGTGATGTATTTGATAACTTTGTAATGATGGAAGGTTCATTAACACCAGAAGCAGCAGCTCAAGAAGTTATTACAAACTTTAACAGAGCAGTTAGAGAAGCAATGAGTCAATAAAGCAAAAAAACAAAAAAAAGCAAATAATCTTACCTCGCAAAGAAGATTATAATAACTTATTCATAAGAAACACTAATAACAAATAACGTATGAAAATCTTTATAATAACGCTAATAACTAATAACTAATAACTAATAACTAATAACTAATAACTAATAACTAATAACTAATAACTAATAACTAATAACATGATAACATGATAACAATTTAAAAACTTTTCTTATCTAATAACAGGGTAGCTAATAAGGCTACCCTATTTTTTATAAGAAACATCTCGTTCTGATAAAGTAAAAAAGTGATTAACTAGTATTATTTTTTATTGTACAAAAGGTACAAGGATTCTAAAGTTTTTAAGACACATTAGACATGTGAAAAAAAACAATTATATTATATAATGAATTTAAGCTAAAATAAATTTAATATGTAATAATTGTTTATAGAATAAGGAGTGGGTCTATGGATAGCAATCATAAAAAGCCTTTGTTAATAAAAGTACATCCCAATGATAATGTAGAAGTTGTAGTAAGTCCTGAAGGCGTACTTGCAGGAACGGTTATCTATGATAACCTTACGGCCATAGAAGATATTCCTGAAAGCCATAAAATTGCTCTAATTGACTTTAAAGCAGGGGATAAGATAATAAGGTATGACAAAATTATTGGCTATGCTAATGAACCTATTCCAAAAGGCAGTTGGATAGATGAACATAAATTAACATTACCAGTGGCACCACCCCTAGAAGAACTTCCAGTGGCAACAAAAGTACCAGACCCATTACCACCATTAGAAGGATACACTTTTTTAGGATACCCTAATCCAGATGGAAGTGTTGGCACTAAAAATATGTTAGGTATAACAACAAGCGTACAATGTGTGGAAGGTATTCTTAATATAGCAGTAGAAAGAATAAAAAAAGACCTAATGCCTAAATACCCAAATGTAGATGGCTTAATGCCTATTAATCACAGTTATGGTTGTGGCGTGGCAATTGATGCACCAGAAGCAAAAGTACCAATAAGAAGTTTGAGAAACCTTGCAACCCATCCTAATTTTGGAGGAGAGTTACTTATTATTGGTCTTGGTTGTGAAAAACTGATGCCTGAAAAACTATTTCCTGATATCAAAGAAGAGAATGTCATCATACTTCAAAATGAATTAGGATTTAACAATATGATCAACAGAATATTAGAAAAAGCAGAAGAAATATTAATTCGTCTTAATAAAAGAGTTAGAAAAGTCTGTCCTGTGTCAGAACTTGTTGTTGGACTCCAATGTGGGGGAAGTGATGCTTTTTCTGGTATTACAGCCAATCCAGCCATAGGATACGCAGCAGATTTATTAGTAAGATGTGGCGCAACAGTAATGTTTTCAGAAGTTACTGAAGTAAGAGATGGTGTACATATGATTACCCCAAGAACCATTAATGAAGAAGTGGGGCAAAAATTAAAAGATGAAATGGCTTGGTATGATAACTATTTAGATGATGGTAGCGTAGATAGAGCAGCAAATACTACGCCAGGGAATAAACAAGGTGGATTAGCCAATATCGTTGAAAAATCGTTAGGTTCCATAGTAAAATCTGGGACATCAGCTATTGTTGAAGTGATTTCTCCAGGAGAAAAGCCTACTAAAAAGGGACTAATCTATGCAGCAACGCCAGCCAGTGACTTTGTTTGTGGTACTTGTCAATTGGCATCAGGAATGACCGTTCAAGTCTTCTCAACAGGTAGAGGAACAATGTATGGATTAGCCATGGCACCTGTCATTAAAGTATCTTCTCGTACTGAACTGGTCAACAAATGGAAAGACTTAATAGACATCAATGCAGGTAAAATTGCTACAGGTGAATCAACTATAGAAGAAGTAGGTCAAGAAATCTTTGATTTTATATTAGAAATAGCAAGTGGTACTAAAAAAGTATGGGCCGATCATTGGGGCATTGAAAATGCAATATGCTTATTCAACCCAGCACCAATTACCTGATAAAACAATAAAACTAAAAAACAAATAGATGGAGGTAGTAAGATGTTAAAAATAGAAGATATAAAAGGGGTAATACCACCAATTGTAACACCAGTAGATGAAAATGAAAGAGTAGATGAAGCAGGTCTTAAACGAGTTATTGATCACGTACTTGATGGAGGCGTACACGGTGTATTTGTTCTTGGAAGTAATGGTGAATTTTATGGATTAGATTTTGAAGAGCAAAAAAAAGCAGTAGAAATTACGGTAAAACACGTAGATGGAAGGGTACCAGTATATGCTGGTGCAAGTGGCATCACAACAAGAGAATGTATCAAGCTTGCTAAAATGGCTGAAGAAGTAGGAGCAGATGCCTTAACTGTATTAACACCAATGTTTATTCAACCTAATGAAAAAGAAATGTACAATCACTTTGAAGCAATTGCCAAAAGTACTAAGTTACCAGTGCTTTTATACAATAACCCAGGTAAAACAACAAACAATATCTCACCTTCAATGTTAAAAAAATTAGCTGAAATAGATAACATAGTAGGGATTAAAAATACATCCCTAGATTTTGCTCAAACCATACAATATATAAATGTTACAAGAGATAATCCTAATTTTAGAGTGCTTAGTGGAACAGACTACTATATCTATGGAACCATGTTATATGGTGGATTTGGTTGTGTTGCTGGTACAGCAAATGTTGCACCAAAATTAGTAGTAGACATTTATGAAAAATATATGGCAGGAGATATAGAAGGGTCAATGGAAGCGCAATTTAAATTAATTCCATTAAGAGATTCATACAATTATGGAAGTTTTCCTGTTGTAATGAAAGAGTGTTTGAATTTAATGGGATTAGAGGTTGGTCATCCAGTAAAACCTATTGATCACTGTACAGAGGAAAGACTTGAAGCCATTAAAAAAGTGCTTAAAGATTTAGATTTAGTATAAGACACAAAAACATAACAGAATTCTTAAAATCAAGGTAGGTGGTCATGTGAGTTCAGTTAGAAAAGATGCTTTTGTAATGATTAAAGAATCGATCAATGCAGTTTTACCAGAAGCAGCAGTAGTAAAAGCATTAAAAGAAAAAGATTTTATAGGAAATATAGTTGTAATAGCTATAGGGAAAGCTGCATGGAATATGGCCAATGCTACTAAAAATACATTAGGAGATAGAATCTCAAAGGGCATTGTTATTACAAAGTATGAACATGCTAAGGGACCTATTAAAAATTTTGAAATTATAGAAGCAGGGCATCCAGTACCAGATAAAAATGCTATAATAGGTGCCAATAAAGCCTTAGAATTAGTTGAAGGTCTAACAAAAGAGGATAATATAATATTTTTAATTTCTGGCGGCGGCTCCGCTATATTTGAAAAACCTATGAATGGTGTAGACCTTGAGGATATAATGGATATAACCAATCAACTTCTTAACTGTGGAGCAGATATAGTGGAAATAAACACCATAAGAAAAAGGCTATCTGCAGTAAAGGGAGGAAAATTTGCAGCCTTATGTGGCAAAGCAAATATATATTCCATCGTATTGTCAGATGTTATAGGAGATTATTTAGATGCCATTGCATCAGGGCCAGTATATCCAGATAGTTCAACTTCAGAAGAAGCAATGAAAATAATTAATAAGTACAATCTGCACATAGATGACCATTTAAAAGAAATTATAAATATTGAGACACCAAAACAAGTGGACAATTGTGAAACCATTATTACAGGCAGTGTAAGTGCATTATGTGAGGCTGCTGCAACAAGTGCCAAAAAATTAGGATACCAACCATTTATTTTAGGCTCTACTCTTGAATGTGAGGCAAAAGAAGCAGGTAAATTTATGGCAGCCATTGCTAGGGATATAAAACAAGGCAAAAATTCTTTCCAACCTCCTTGTGCCATTATTATTGGAGGAGAAACGGTGGTACGTATCATAGGTAATGGAAAAGGTGGTAGAAACCAAGAAATTGCATTATCTGCTTCCATAGGTATTGAGGGATTAGAAGATGTGGTATTATTTTCTCTAGGGTCAGATGGAACCGATGGACCAACAGATGCTGCTGGTGGCATAGTTGATGGTGAATCCGTTAAGAGAATGAGAGCTGAGGACATTATGCCAGAAGTATATTTAGACAACAATGACTCTTATAATGCGTTAAAAACAAGCAATGATTTGATAATAACAGGTTCAACTGGAACCAACGTTAATGATATAATAGTGTTATTATGTAAATAAAATACAAAACAAAGGAGAGAAAAAAAATGAAAGTAGGATTTATAGGACTAGGAATAATGGGGAAACCAATGGCAAAAAACCTTGTAAAAGCGGGACATAAGCTAGTGGTATTAGACTTAAATAAAGAGTCAGTAGATGAATTAATTGGAATGGGCGCTGAAACGGCACCATCAAAAGTAGAACTAGCAAGTCAATGTGATGTAATCATAACAATGTTACCAAATTCACCACAAGTTAAAGAAGTTGTACTAGGTGAAGGTGGCGTAATAGAAGGAGCAAAACCAGGAACTGTAGTGATAGATATGAGTTCTATTGCACCTTTAGCAAGTAGAGAAATCTATGCTGAGTTAGAGAAAAAAGGCATTCATTTATTAGATGCACCAGTAAGTGGTGGAGAACCAAAAGCCATAGAAGGTACATTAGCAGTTATGGTTGGTGGCAATAAAGAAATCTTTGACAAATACTATGACTTATTAATGGTGATGGCATCTTCAGTAGTATATGTTGGAGAAAGTGGCGCAGGAAATGTGGCAAAACTATGTAATCAAGTAGTTGTTGCTCTTAATATATCAGCAGTATCAGAAGCTTTAGTACTTGCAAAAAAAGCAGGCGTTGATCCTGAATTAGTATACCAAGCCATTAGAGGTGGATTAGCAGGAAGTACAGTTATGGATGCAAAAGCACCAATGATGATGGATAGAAACTTCAAACCAGGATTTAGAATTGATCTTCATATCAAAGACTTAAACAATGTTATAGACACATCCCATGGTGTTGGGGTACCATTACCATTAACAGCACAAGTGATGGAGATAATGCAAGCAATAAAAGTAGATGGCAGTGGAGTAGAAGACCATTCAAGTATTGTAAAATACTATGAAAAATTAGCAAACATCCAAGTAACAAGAGAAAGTAAATAGAACTGGAAAACTAGTAGTTTTCTAGCATATAATAAAATCGCTAGCTCATTATGAAGCTAGCGATTTTTATTTGTTTGGCTCTTTGTCAATAGTTGGGGGGGATTGGTTTCAATTCCCCTCCATTCTTGGCTTTAGAGCTATTTTTGTATTCTATAATATAATACGCAT